>JBBQJX010000427.1:0-1503 GCA_038326295.1 Sphingomonadales bacterium | reverse complement strand
GTCGAGGTTCACGATGCCGCAGATGCCGCTCATCGCCGCGCGGAATGGATCGGTGCTTCGAATGCGGCGAACGGCGTGCCCTCGGCCGGCGCCTCTGCCAGCCTCACCCCATCGCGCTCCACCCACGCGTGGCCCTCGATGCGCCCGGCCGCCTTGCGTACGCCGAAGCGCAGATCGGATTCGATGCCTTGCTCGCGAAGCAGGCGCTGCAACACGAGCGACATGGGCAGGCAGGTCGGACGAAACGGTCCATGGCGCGACGCCACGTGAACCCATCGCGTGATCCGCCGCGCGACGGCCAGGGCTTCGTCACCCTGCAGGCTAGGCCTGGCGCAGCTGGTGGATTGGGCGCGGGCCAGACCCAGCCAGCGCAAGCGCATCGCCGTGAGCGGAAGCAGGCACCACGCTCGTACGAGCACGCGCCGCTCCCACGGGTCCAGGGCGAGGAAGCGCGCGAGGCTACGCATCTTCCACGGCGGCCAGGCCCGCCTCCGCGAGCCTCGCGATGAATGCGGATAGGTCGGAGCGCAGGGTCTGCGCGTCCACCTCGAATTCCTCGAGGAGAACCTGGTAGGCGGCCTCAATCGACGGCGCGCTGGTGAGAACCGCCCACATGCGTGTGCCGATCTCGTCGAGGCCGAAGTAGGACTCGCTTCCCAGGTTGAGGAGGACCGACTCGCCGGCGATCTCGCGGTGGAGCACGCCCTCGGGGGTTCGGATTCTGCCAGCCAGCACTATTGAATACCTTTGTAAATCATGGTTGTACTGACAACTGCGGGGGGCGCCGACGTTGCCAGCGCCGGGGCGATCCCGTTATAGGCGTAATACTGCCGCAAACCCATGAGCCCTTTCTGTGATAATTAACATACCCAGGGGAAGGTTCATAGGTGCATAATTCATAAAGAAATTTAGCTGGACTTGGTGGATGGAGGTGGTATTTCCAAGGGATGGCGCGAAATGTGCTGTTTTTCACAAAGTTCTTGGATTCCGCCTTTGGAGATTGGGACATGGAAAAGACTGTCGCAAGACAAGAGGATCGCCGCTGGCGCGTGTGCCTGGTCGCGGTCGCGATTGGCGCCACGATAGCCGTCTCGCAAGGCGCTCGCGCCGAGGGCGAGCTGCGTTCGTTGGACGGGATCAACCTCTCCCTCAAGTTGAGCGACGCGATCGTTCCAGCCGCCAACATTCCTGCCCTTCCCGCGGCTCCCGTCGCCCGGTCCTCCTTCAACAGCCGCGACTACCGCATCGGCACCGAGGATCTGCTCGAAGTCCAGGTGTTCGGCGTGGACCAGCTGAGCCGCACGGTGCGCGTCAACTCGATGGGCTTCGTCTCGCTGCCGCTCATCGGCAACGTGGAGGTCGGCGGGCTCACCGCGCAGGAAGCCGAAAGCACGATCGCCACGCGCCTGTCCGAGGCGTACTTGCAGAACCCGCAGGTGAGCCTCTTCATCAAGGAATACACCAACCAGCGCGTGACCATCGAGGGCGCGGTCAACAAGCCGG
>JBBQJX010000426.1:0-1513 GCA_038326295.1 Sphingomonadales bacterium | reverse complement strand
AAAATATCCGCGGCCCGCCGCAAGGTATCGTCGCCCTTGCTCTCCTCGGACCCCACATTCAGCAGCCCGATCGTGGGCGATGTCAGCCCTAGCACGGTGCGCGCGAACACGTCCCCCATCACGGCGAATTCAACCAGGTTGCGCGTGTCGCAGGACACGTTGGCGCCAAGGTCGAGCATGACCACGTCGCCGCGGGCGGACGGGCTGATGGCCGCCATGGCCGGACGATCGATGCCCGGCAGCGTTTTCATCACGATCTTGGCCAACGCCAGCAAGGCGCCGGTGTTGCCGGCCGATACCACGCCGGACGCCTCGCCCGATGCCACCGCGTCGATCGCAAGCCGCATCGAAGACCGCCGCATGCGCAGCGCCATCGTGCCCTTGGTGTCGGCTGTGATTGCATCCGTGGTGTGCAGCACCGTACAGGCCTTGGCAGCGCGTTTAAACCGCTTCAACAGCGGCGCCAGCCTGGCCTCGTCGCCAACCAGCAAAAACCGAGCAAGCGGATGCCGCTCGGCCGCGACTTCAAGCCCCTCGACCACGATATCAGGGGCCCCGTCGCCCCCCATCGCGTCGATCGCAAGGCTGTAGGTGCCCTTCTCCACAATGCCCGCCCCACCAGCTCCAGCGCCGATCATAGCAGCCATGATCCACAATCCCACCACCGCAAAGCGCCGGAGGGTTTCAGACCATGTTGCCACGAAATATTCAGATCAGCACGAAAGACCCCGCAGGCAGGGGGTGAGCCGCAGGCCGGGACAATGTTGGCCAAGATCGGGTCGGCCAAGCGGATCAGACGCGAACGGCGCTCTTGAGAGCCTTGCCGGCCGCCACCACTTCGCGACCATCGTAATGCCCGCAATGCGCGCAAACATGGTGCGGGCGCTTCAGCTCGCCGCAGTTGGAGCATTCGGCGTGCGCTTCGGTGGTCAGAGCCTGATGGCTGCGACGCATGCCTGCCCGCGAGGGCGAGGTCTTTCTCTTTGGAACAGCCATGGGACAAAGCCCCTCCGGTCAGCGTGAACAGCGACCCGCCCACAGTCGGGCCGGTCTGCGGGTCACATAATGGCAACAACGCGAGCCGCGCGGTCTAGCAGAGCGTCCCATACCCTGCAAGCAACATGACGCATGGGTGAGCCTCGCGTCAGGTCGCGCCATTGTCCTTCTTCGCCAGCCGCGCCAACGCCGCAAACGGACCGAGATCGATATCCAAGGCTTCGGGCGGCAATTCCGCGCCCGGCTTGCGCGGATACGGGTCTAGCGTCAGCGCCAACTGTTCCACCGTGGCCTCGCCGAGATCGATGGCCGCACCCTCGTATGGGATCTCGTCGTCGGCCTCAGGGTCTTCATCGTCCGATTCGGTGCCGGCCGGCACGAACCGCACGCGAAAACGCTCGTCGATGATTTCGTCGAACAGCTCCAAGGTCACCACGCACTCGCGCACCACGCTGGCGCGCAGATGCCCCTCGGCCACGATCTCGCCCTCCCGCCGCCTTGTGGCGCCGGCCAGCGG
>JBBQJX010000425.1:0-1549 GCA_038326295.1 Sphingomonadales bacterium | reverse complement strand
CGGCGAACGGGTAGAGGTTGACCACGAGCAGATCGATGGGGGCGATGCCGCGCGCGGCGATCGCCTCCATAGGCTCCTCGCCGTCGCGCCGCGCGAGCAGCCCGCCGTGGACGGCGGGGTGGAGCGTCTTGACGCGCCCGTCGAGCATTTCGGGAAAGCTGGTGATGTGCGCGACGTCGCGGACGGGCAGCCCCGCCTCGCGAAGCGCGCGCGCGGTGCCGCCGGTGGAGACGAGGTCGACGCCGTGCGCGGCGAGCGCGCGGGCGAGCGGGAGCAGTCCGCTCTTGTCCGAAACCGAGAGCAGCGCGCGGCGGATGGGGAGGAGATCGGTCATGCTGTGCGCGGGTTAGGCGGCGGCGGGCGCGGCGTCGAGGGTGGGGTTTGGTTCGCCGCCGCCGCGCGCGCCGTATTGGCGTTGGCGTGGCGGGTGTGGCAATTGGGCGGGGCCGCGTGAAGGAGACCGCCGATGGCCATCATTCCCTATACCGCCGATATCGTCGTCAAGGATCTGGCCCGCGCGCTTGGCTTCTACCGGCTGCTGGGTCTCGATATCCCCGCCGAGGCCGATCATCAGGACGACGGCCCGGTGAACTACGAGCCGGGCAATGGCATGGCGCTCGGGTTTTTCAGCGAGGCGATGATGGCGGGATCGCCGATGGGCTGGGTGGAGCCGGTGGGTGGGCGCATCAGCATCGGCTTCAAGTGCGACAGCGCCGCCGAGGTGGATGCGATCTACGCACGGGTGGAGGCGGCGGGGCATGCAGGCGTGATGGCACCGACCGATTCGCCCTGGCGGCAGCGTTACGCGTGCCTGCGCGATCCCGATGGGACGCGGGTGGACCTGTTTGCCGATCTGGGCTGAGGCGTCGGACATGGCCGTGTCTAGTGCCGAACCCCCACTCGTCATCGGTGTCGAACTGGGCGGGACCAAGTGTCTCGCGGTGCTCGCGCGCGGGACCGCAATTCTCGACGAGGTGCGCGTGCCTACCACGATGCCCGGGCCGACGCTGGATGCGCTCGGCGCGGCGGTGGCGGGTTGGCGCGGGCGCGGCGCGGCGGCGATCGGGGTGGGGGCGTTCGGGCCGCTGGGCGTCGATCCGGAAGGCGCGGACTATGGCCGCGTGCTCGCCACGCCCAAGCCGGGGTGGCGCGGTGCGGACGTGCTGGCACCGTTGCGGGCCATGGGACTGCCCGTCGCGCTCGATACCGATGTCGCGGCGGCCGCGCTGGCGGAAGGGCGCTGGGGGGCGGCGCGCGGGTTTGCCACCCACGCCTATGTGACCATGGGTACCGGCGTCGGCGTCGGCCTGATCGCGAACGGCGCGGCGGTGCATGGTTTCCTGCATCCCGAGTTCGGTCACCTGCGCGCGCGCCGCGTGGACGGCGACATGTTCGCGGGCGTGTGCCCCATACACGGCGATTGCATCGAGGGACTGACGAGCGGCCCCGCGATCGCCGCGCGCGCGGGACGGCCCGCAGATGAGATCGCCGCCGACCATCCGGTTTGGGAGCTGGTTGCGGCCGATCTGGCCGAGCTGGTGGCGGCGCT
>JBBQJX010000424.1:0-1555 GCA_038326295.1 Sphingomonadales bacterium | reverse complement strand
GCAGGCGGCGCATCTGCTGCCGCGTGTGCGGACGGCGGCGGCGACGCGATTGAACGGCTACATGCCGCTCGAGCGCGCGGGCGGGATCGCGGCGATCGTGGTTCCGGCCGGACTGGGGGACCGCGCCGGACCGCTTGGCTGCGTGGCGCTGGCGCTGGGCGCGCTCGGGCTTTAGCCGCCGTCGGCGCGGCGGACGCGCACGACCACCTCGTTGCGGCGCAGCGGCAATGGCACCCAGGGCGCATCGTAGAGGAACAGTGCGGGATCGCCGTCGGCCACCCACGCGCTGCCGTTCAACCCGTCGAGCAATTCGGCGCGGCGTTTCGCCGCCGCCTCCCCCGCGCCCGATCCGGCGAAGCGCTTGACCGCGAGCGTTTCGGCGGGAACATCCACCACCGCGATCGACGCATCGAGCGGTTGCGGCAGCGTGGCGCGGGTGAAACGCTCGGGCGCAAAGAAGCGCATCGCCTGACGCTGGCCAATGCCGATCGGTCCGACTTCGACCGGGGCGGTCATGGCGATCTTCGCGGGTTCGCCATCGACACCGCGATTGTCGCCGAAAATATACGCCGCAAGCCGCCGGAAAGCCGCCTCCATCACCCCGCCCATCGGCGTCTCGAAGGCAAGTCGTGCTGCGTAACGCCGCACCACGATGCCGCCCTCCAGCCGATCGATCAGCTCGTAGGCCGGCTGTTCGGCCGATTGGCGCGCTCGGCCCGGCGCGATCAGGGCAGCCCCGATCGCACCCGCCAGCCCGAGCCCCACCAACAATGTCCTGCTTGCGCGCGTCATGCGATATGCCTTTAGACCGGGGAGGGCACCTCGCGAAATCGTTTCGCATGGATGCTCACAAATCGGTAATGATTGAACATTCTTTATTATGTTTCCATGATGTTTAAGGCTAGCGCCAACGCATGAAACACAATCTTTCCGATAGTTACGCGCTGCACCGGCCCGAGCTGGGCGGCGCGCTCGCACGCGGCGATCTTGCGATCGACGCGATGATGGACGTCACACCGTTGCGTTTCAACGCGCGTGAGCAGGTTGCGGTCCAGGGCGACGGCCTCGCGCATGTTTATCGCCTGAAAGAAGGCTGGTGCGCGCGGGTGCGTGCGTTGCCCGATGCCCGCGTGCAGATCATTGCAATCTATTTGCCGGGCGATCTGATCGCAATCAAGGCGATGTTCCTCGCGGAACAGCCCGATGCGATCCATGCGCTATCGCAGGTGATGGTGCACGCCGTCGAACAATCACGGCTGCGCGAGGCGATGGCGACCAATCCCGATATCGGTGTGCGAATCGCCTTCCAGCTGGTGGACGAGGAACGCCGCCTACACAACCGAATCGTACGGCTTGGTCAGGGGGACGCGGCCGAGCGCGTGGCGGGGATGTTGCTGGCGGTGCGCGCGCGGCTGGTGCGTGGCGGGCTGCTCGATCCAAAGGCGCGCAGTTACCGGTTGCCGATGACGCAGGTGCAGATCAGCGAATTTCTCGGACTGACCCCGGTGCATGTGAACCGCGTCTTCCGCAGGCTGCGCGAGGAAGGCCTGGCGAC
>JBBQJX010000423.1:0-1559 GCA_038326295.1 Sphingomonadales bacterium | reverse complement strand
TGACGCTGCCCGTCATCCTCGCCTATGCGCGCGGCGACGGTGCGGACCGGGCCTTCCTCGGCGAGACGATGGCGGGTCGGGCGGTGAGCGACGCGGACCTCGATCGCACGGTGGCGATCCTGCACGCCACGCGCGCGCTCGACGATACGCGCGCGCGGGCACGGCTGTATGCGGACCGCGCGGCGCAAGCGCTGGCGCGCTTTCCCGGCGGAGCGGCAAAGGCGGCGTTGCTGGAAGCGACCGCCTTTGCGGCGGCGCGGGAGTTTTAGAAGAGTTTCGCCAGCGCGACGCCAGCGCCGATCAACGCGGCCATGGCGAGGCCGCCCTGGAAAAAGGTTTGCGGCGTGGCGAGACGGGTTTCCTGCATGATCTTCTGTAGCTCGGCTTGCATCTTGTCGATGCGTGCAAGCTGCTCGCGCAGATCGAGTGTGTTGGGGTCCGGCAGACTGGCCATGACCGTCACATAAGTCCTGGCAATGCCCATGGCCAGCGTCTGTTTGGTAAACGAGGGGGTGCCACACTCCGCACACCCTCGTCATCCCGGTCAGCCGCGCGGAGCCGAAGTGCTGTCCCCCAGCGAGCGCGCGGTTTCGAACAGGAACCAGGTGCGGCGCTCGGCCTCGTCCATCCACACCTCGATCTGGCTGGTCGTCGCGGCATCGTCGTTGTCGTCGGCGATCTCGTGCGCCTTGCCCAGCACCGCGCGGAACTTGCGGTTGTCTTCGCAAAGCTCGTTCAGCGCATCGAGCGGGGCAACGAACGCGGCGTCGTTGTCGCTCAGGCTGGCATTGCGCGCCACCGCGCCGATCGAGGTCAGCGTGCGCTGGCCGAGTTTGCGGACGCGCTCGGCGACATCGTCGGCGATCTCATAAATCTGCGTTGCCTGCTCGTCGAGCAACAGGTGGTAATCGCGGAAATGCGGGCCGCTCATGTGCCAGTGGAAATTCTTGGTCTTCATGTAGAGCGTGAACGTATCGGCCAGCACACCGTTCAGCGCGTGCGCGATCGCGGCGGCGGCATTGTCGCCGACCGGGCCGGGTGTGTGGAGCGGCCGGGCGGGGGTGGTGTCCATCGGCGCACTGGCGGGTGCGACTTTGGGCGTGGTGGCCTTGGCGG
Source organism: Sphingomonadales bacterium (assembly GCA_038326295.1). Taxonomy (GTDB): domain Bacteria; phylum Pseudomonadota; class Alphaproteobacteria; order Sphingomonadales; family Sphingomonadaceae; genus JAVVHE01. The sequence goes on along the minus strand of JBBQJX010000423.1, from coordinate 443 downwards.
TTGACGGGGGCTTGGGCGTGGTCGAACGGGCCATGATGACTGTCCTTGTGCGTTGTTGCGTGGGCGTTATGGCGGCATGAACCCCCTACCCGTCGAAAAGGTTCTCGCGCAATTGCGCGCGGCGCTGCGTGCTGGACCCAACGCGGTGCTGATCGCGCCGCCGGGTGCCGGCAAGACCACAGCGGTCGCCCCCGCGCTGCTGGACGAACCTTGGGTAGCGGGCGGCACGCTGCTGCTGCTGCAACCCCGCAGGCTGGCGGCGCGCGCAGCGGCCGAGCGGATGGCCGAACTGGCGGGCGAGCGTGTGGGGCAGACTTACGGCTACGCGACCCGCATGGACACACGGGTATCCGCCGCGACTCGCGTGGAGGTGGTGACCGACGGCGTGTTCACCCGCCGGATCGAGGCCGATCCCGAACTGGCGGGCATCGCCGCCGTGCTGT
>JBBQJX010000422.1:0-1566 GCA_038326295.1 Sphingomonadales bacterium | reverse complement strand
CTTGATGGAAAGCGCGGCGTCCCGGCTGTCGAAATACTTCATCTCGCCCGATTGGACATGTGCCGCGCCGACCGTCAGCCGGGTGGAGCACGCATTGAGGACGTCGAGGTCGATCAGCTCGGATAGCGTCTTTGCCAGCGGTGCGGTGGTGTAAAATCCCGCCGTTTCGGGCGCGAGCGGGAGGAAGCCCGTCATCATCGCCCAGGGGTTGGGCTCGAAAAAGCCCGCAACCCCGGTCGTGGCGGTCATCGCGTTCGCGGCTTGCGTACCCCAGAACGGGATCGCCGACGCGAACTGGGTCATCGAGCCGTGCCGCATGCGCGACCAGAATTCCTGCAGGCGGGGAAGGCGGTTTTCCCGGGTGTTGCCCGCGATGATGCCCGCGTTGATCGCGCCGATCGACGTGCCGATTACCCAGTCGGGCTCGATCCCGGCCTCGTCGAGCGCCTGATAGACGCCGGCCTGATAGGCACCGAGTGCTCCGCCGCCCTGGAGGACCAGCACGATCTGGCCCAGCTCCGATTTGTCGAAAACCGGCGGGGGCGGGGTGGAATGTTGCATCATGTCGGACATGGTCGATCCTTCTGAGGTAAATGGGGGCGAACGCCGCTCGCACGCGGCGCACGATTTCAGGCGGTTGTCGGTCGCAGGGACGATCTCGCGAGGCAGTACGAGGCGGCGAGCAGCACGAGATCCTTGAGCAGAAATTGCCCCGGCGCGACCGAGATCGCAGGGAAACCGCCGAGGCTCGGCTCGCCGACCCCGGGTGTGGTGGCGAAGAAGGTGAGCGTGAGGGCAAACGTCATGCACGCCATGGCCGCCCCCAGGAACGAAAGGAAGCCCGCGAAACGGCCTGCGACGAGCGCTGCGGCGGTTGCGAGCTCGATCGTGCCGATCAGATTGCTTGTGGTCTGCATGCCCAATGCGTCGATCAGCCAGCCGGTCAGGGGATTGTGCGACAGCAACGGCGCGATTCCCATCGCTTCGTAGCCGGTGAACTTCATCGCGCCGAACCAGAGAAAGATAACGACAAGCGCCCAGCGTAAAGCTCCAAGTGCGGCAGGCGTGTCAGACGCACTTTCGGCGGTACAGGTTTCATAATGTCCAATATTCATCGATTATTTCCTTGAATGGTCGAGGTTCGGTGAGAATGGCCGAAGGGTTACAGGGGCTCGATTAGTGCGCTGTCCACCCGCCGTCGATCGGGATCGCCGTGCCCGTGATCGAAGCCGCCGCTTCACCCGCCAGAAATACGGTTATCGCGCCCATTTCGTCGACCGTGGCGAAGCGCTTGTTGGGTTGTTGCGCCAGCAGCACGTCGCGGATGACGCTCTCCCGGCTGATGCCGTGCGCTCTGGCCTGCGCATCGATCTGCGCTTCCACGAGCGGCGTGGCGACATATCCGGGGCAGATGGCGTTGCAGGTGATCGGCTCTTCGGCGCATTCGAGCGCGACGGTCTTGGTCAGCCCGACGAGGCCGTGCTTGGCGGCGACATAGGCGCTCTTGAACGGCGACGCGACGAGGCCGTGCGCGGACGCCACATTGATGATGCGGCCAAAACCATG
>JBBQJX010000421.1:0-1574 GCA_038326295.1 Sphingomonadales bacterium | reverse complement strand
ATCCCGAGGACCGGCTTCTCGTCATCAACAGCTTCTCCAAAAACTACGCGATGACCGGCTGGCGGCTTGGCTGGATGGTGCACCCGCCCTCGCTCGGGCCGACGATCGCGATGCTGGTGCAGTATACCTCCAGCGGAACCACCACCTTCCTTCAGGCCGCCGCCGCCGCCGCGATCGCCGAGGGCGAAGAATTCGTCGCGTGGATGAACCGCTACTGCGCGGCGGGCATGGATATCGTATGCTCGGCGTTCGAGACCATGGGCCGCGTGCGCATGGGGCCACGCCCGCGCGCGGCGATGTATGTGTTTTTCCAGATCGACGGCATGTCCGATTCGCGCGCGGCCTGCCTCGATGTGCTCGAACGCGCGCGCGTCGGGCTGGCGCCGGGCTATTTCTTCGGCAACGGATCGGACGGTTTCCTGCGCGTGTGCGTCTGCCGCAGTCCCGAAGCGCTCGGCGAAGCGATGGAGCGGCTGCGGCCGATCCTGTGCTGACACCCGCACAATCCGTTTCGCCGGAAGCCGCCATCGCACGCGAGGCGGGCCTCGCGCATTCGCTCACAAAACGGCAGATCACGATGATCGGCATCGGCGGCGCGATCGGCACCGGCCTGTTCATGGGATCGGGCATCGCGATCGGCTATGCCGGGCCGGCGGTGCTGATCAGCTACGCGATCGCGGCGCTGGTTGCGGTCATCATGGTCTTCAGCCTGTCCGAAATGGCGGTCGCGCACCCCGCCGCCGGATCGTTCGGCGTGTATGCGGAGATGTATATCTCGCCCTGGGCGGGGTTCGTGGTGCGCTACACCTACTGGGCGGCGCAGGTGATCGCGATCGGCGCGGAGGCGGTCGCGGTCGGTGTGTATATGGGCTTCTGGTTCCCGGGCGTGCCGCTCTGGCTGTGGTCGCTGGGCTTCGCGGCGGTGCTGGTCGGGGTGAATGCGCGCTCGGTCGCCAATTTCGGCCAGGTCGAATACTGGTTCTCGCTGATCAAGGTGATCGCGATCGTGCTGTTCATCATCTTCGGGCTGAGCGAAATCTTCGGTCTGGTGGGCGATCCGGTGGGTACCCGCAACCTGACCGGCCTGCCCGGCGGCTTCGCGCCCAACGGCTTTCACGGCATCTGGTTCGGCGTCCTGATGGCGATCTTCTCCTTCTACGGGATCGAGCTGATCGCGGTCACTTCGGGCGAGGCGAAGGATCCCACCACCGCGATCCCCGCCGCGCTGCGCTCGATGGCAGCGCGGCTCGTGCTGTTCTACATCGGCGCGCTCGGCATCATGGTGACGATCATCCCGTGGACAGAAGTGGGGGCCAAGGTGGTCACGCAAAGCCCGTTCGTGCGCGTGTATGCGCATGCGGGCATCGCGCAGGCGGCGGGCGTAATGAACTTCGTTGTGATCACGGCCGCGCTTTCCAGCATGAACAGCGCGCTGTATCTCGCCTCGCGCATGGCGTTCAGCCTGGCACGCAGCGGGCACGCGCCCGCGCGGCTCGGTCGGCTGTCCCCGCTCGGTACGCCGGTCGCGGCGACGATCCTGTCGGGCATCTGCGTGCTCGGCGTCGCGTGCGTCG
>JBBQJX010000420.1:0-1578 GCA_038326295.1 Sphingomonadales bacterium | reverse complement strand
CGACGGCGGCGGGATGGTGCTGCGCGCCGGATTGCCGTTGCAGGACATGGAATTCGTGCAGTTCCACCCGACCGGCATTTACGGCGCTGGCGTGCTCATCACCGAAGGCGCGCGCGGCGAGGGCGGTTACCTGACCAACAGCGAGGGTGAGCGCTTCATGGAGCGTTACGCCCCGTCGGCGAAGGATCTTGCCAGCCGCGACGTCGTCTCGCGCTCCATGGCGATGGAAATCCGCGAGGGGCGCGGCGTCGGCAAGGAAAAGGATCACATCTACCTTCATCTCGATCATATCGATCCCAAGGTGCTGGCAGAGCGACTGCCCGGCATCACCGAAACCGGCAAGATTTTCGCCGGCGTCGATCTGACGCGCCAGCCTTTGCCGGTCGCACCGACGGTGCATTACAACAGGGGCGGCATCCCCTGTAACTTCCACGGCGAGGTCGTGAACCTGAAGGACGGCAACCCCGACAGCGTCGTCCCCGGCCTGTTCGCGGTCGGCGAAGCGGCCTGTGTTTCCGTCCATGGTGCGAACCGGCTTGGCTCCAACTCGCTGATCGATCTGGTGGTGTTCGGCCGCGCGACCGGCCTGCGCATCAAGGATACGCTGAAGCGCGGCACCCCGCATAACCCGCTGCCCGCAGCGGCGGCGGAAATGGCGCTTGGCCGTCTCGATCACTTTCGCAATGCCAAGGGTGCCACGCCCACCGCGCAAATTCGCGGCGCGATGCAGCGCACGATGCAGAAAAACTGCGCCGTGTTCCGCGACAATGCACTGCTCGCTGAGGGCAAGGCGAAAATTGGCGAAATCTACGCGTCGATGGGTGATGTCGGCATCAACGATCGATCGCTCATCTGGAACACCGATCTGGTCGAAACGCTGGAACTGGATAACCTGATCGCGCAGGCGGTGGTGACGGTGCATTCCGCCGCCAACCGCGAGGAATCACGCGGCGCGCATGTGAACGAGGATTACCCGAACCGCGACGACGCCGGCTGGATGAAGCACACCATCGCTACGTTCGAAGGCTGGGGCGGCAAGGGCGGTGCGGTGGCGATCGATTACCGCCCGGTGCATGATTACACGCTCACGGATGACATTGAGTACATCAAGCCGAAGAAGCGGTTGTATTGAGCGGTAGTGATTACCACTCACGATACACCACGGCCCCCAAGGCGGTGCGCTACCACAAGGGGCGCGGTGTGCGGGTGAACGCGGTGATGCGCTTGGTCGGCTCCGCGCTGATGCTTGGTCTTGCCGGCGCCTCCACCGCGCAGCAATCCGCGCCCTATCGCGCGCCGCAGCATACCCGCCCGCCGCCCACCATTGGCGCAACGGAGGCGGATTTCGTTGCCTATGCCAATGGCGGCATGCAGATCGAGCGGGACCGCGCGCCTGATGATGTGCTGGCCGAACACCGGCGGATCGTGCGGTCGCTTGGCGGTTTGCTGCCGCAGCGCAAGGGCGTCGTCGATGCCTATGTCGTGTCAATCGCGCTGGATAGTGATCCGGTGTTCGGGCGTGAAGCGCGAGAGGCGGCGCGGGTGCTGTCGCGGCGCTATGATGCGGCGGGGCGCACG
>JBBQJX010000419.1:0-1593 GCA_038326295.1 Sphingomonadales bacterium | reverse complement strand
CGCCCTGGGGGCCGGGGTGCGCGCGGGGGTGGCGGGGTTTTTCGTAGTGTGCGTGGTGCTGTTGGGCGTGGCGCTGTGGATGCGCGCGCACGACAGCGCGGCGTTGTTGGCGCTGGTGCCCGTGGCGGGGCATTTCGCATGGCAGGTGGCGCGATTAAGGCGTGGCGATCCGGGCGTGGCGCTCAAGCTGTTCCGCGCCAATCGCGATGCGGGGGCACTGGTCGCGCTGGCGTGCCTCGTGGTGGGGCTGAGCGCGCTTTGACGCCTGGAGCCACGCGCCCTACCTGCGCCGCATGCTCCCAATCCCCGATGCGCTCGATCGCCTGACCACGCTTCTCGACCATGCCCGCCGCGAGGGGGCCGACGCCGCTGACGCGGGCTATTCATCCGAGGCCTCCACCAGCGTATCGGTGCGGCTGGGCAAGCTGGAAGACGTCGGCCGTTCGGAATCGTCGGACGTGTCGCTGCGCGTGTTCGTGGGCGAGCGCAGCGCCAACGTTTCGAGCTCGGACTTGTCCGACGGTGCCTTGCGCACGCTCGCCGAACGCGCGGTGGCGATGGCGCGCGAGGCGCTGGCGGACCCCTATGCGGGGCTGGCCCCCGAGGAGATGTTGCTGCGCGGCGCGCCGCCCGAGCTGGGGCTTGACGATGGCGAGGAGCCGTCCCCCGATGCGCTGCGCGCGCGCGCGCTGGCGGCGGAGGACGCGGCGCGCGCGGTGCCGGGCGTGACCAATTCGGAAGGCGGCGGCGCGAGCGCGGGGCGCGGGGCCTATGCGCTCGCGACCACGGGCGGCTTTGCGCGCGGATACACGGGGAGCAGCCACAGCGTGTCCGCGAGCGTGGTCGCGGGCGAGGGCACGACGATGCAGCGCGATTATGCCTACCACAGCGTGCGCCGCGCCGCCGATCTGGAAGCCGCCGACGCGATCGGGCGGCGCGCGGGGGAGCGCGCGGTGGCGCGCGTCGGGCCGATCAAGCTCGCTTCGGGTCCCATGCCGATCCTGTTCGATCCACGCGTGGCATCGAGCCTGATCGGGCACCTACTGGGTGCGATCTCCGGCGGTGCAATCGCGCGTGCGACCAGTTTCCTGCTGGGCAGGCGCGGCGAACGCGTATTCGCCGAGGGCATCCGCATCGTGGAGGAGCCGCACCGCATGGGCGGACTGCGATCGCGGCCGTTCGATGGCGAGGGGCTGCCGACCGCTGGGCGGGACATCATCGATGATGGCGTGCTCACGGGCTGGCTGATGGACAGTGCCTCGGCGCGTCAGCTCGGGGAGCGGCCCACCGGCCATGCAGGACGCGGCGGGGGTGTGCGGACGGGCAATGTCTATCTGGCGGCGGGGACGGCGAGCCGTTCGGACCTGCTCGCCGCCCACCCCCGCGCGCTGCTGGTGACGGAGTTGATCGGCATGGGGGTCAACCCCGTGACGGGCGATTATTCGATGGGCGCGGCGGGGTTTCTGGTGGAAAATAGCGCCATCGGCGCGCCGGTGGCCGAGGTGACGATCGCGGGCAATCTGACGGCGATGTTCCTGGCGATGACGCCTGCGGACGATCTGGAGTTCCGGCGCGGGATCGATGCGCCGACGC
>JBBQJX010000418.1:0-1596 GCA_038326295.1 Sphingomonadales bacterium | reverse complement strand
CGGGAGCCGACGCGGCGTTGGCCTGATCGGTGTCGCGCGCGAGGATGCCTGCGTTCGACGCGAGGAGCGCGATCGGGCCGATTTCGGCCTCGGTTCGGTGGACGAGCGCGGCAATGTCCGCCTCGCGGCCGACATCGGCGGCAATTGCGGTGCCACCGATGGCGTTGGCGACGGATTCGCCCGCCGCCGCGTCGCGATCCGATACCACCACGCGTGCGCCGTGGGCGGCGAAGGCGCGCGCGAGTGCAGCACCGATGCCGCTGCCCGCTCCCGTGACGACGACGATTTTGCTGGTCCAGTCCATGTCTGCTCCGGGCTGCGGGAGGGGGACAGATAACCTATTTCGCCCCGGGCGAGGGTGCCAACTTTATCACCAGCTTTCGGGCGAATTAGGTAAGCTGTCCCCGATGCTACTCCCCCACCCCGCGCTCGCCGCGACGCATGAGGCGATCTGGCGGGCGGAGCCTGGCGGGCGGCCGCACCGGCTCAGCCGCAGCGAGGCGATCCGCGCTGCGACCGCGACGCCGCATTTGCTGCTGAACGCGCCGCTGGTGGCGGCACGGCTGGGCTATGGAGAGCTGAGTGGGCTCGATCTGCTCGAACTGTTCGCGTTCGTTTGTCCGGCGGTGTTCGCGGTGCCCTCGGCAAACGGACTGGCAGATGCGCTGGGGATCGCGCGGCCCGATCCAGGCCCGGGGGAAGCGCTGTTTCTGGGTGCTGCGGTGGAGCGGCTGCTTGGGGCGCTCGAAGCTGCCACCTGGGGGCCTCGCGCGGGGGCGTATGCGGACGCGCAGGCGCTCGCGCGGGCGCGATGGGCGTGGGGGCCATCGGTGACCGCGCGGATGGCGCGGCCCGAGAAGGCCGAGCGCGGGCTGTTCGATGCGCTGCCCCGGTTCGAGGACACCGCGCCACGCGCAAGACCCAGGACGGTGGCGCTGGCGGACGGAGACGTGCTGGCGCGCCTCAAGGACCTGCTGGGGGACGGCGCGGAGGACCGGGCGGGGCAGCGCGATTATGCGCTGGCGGCGGCGGGTGCGTTCGGCGCGCGCGACATGATCGGGCAGCCGCGCGTGGTGCTGGCGGAGGCGGGGACGGGGATCGGGAAGACGCTGGGGTATCTGGCACCGGCGTCCTTGTGGGCGGCGGCGAGCGGAGGAGCCGTTTGGGTGAGCACCTACACCAAGGCGTTGCAGCGGCAGCTGGCGGGGGCGGGCGCGCAGCTGTTTTCGGGCGAGGCCGGGCGCGTGGTGGTGCGCAAAGGGCGCGAAAATTATCTGTGTCTGCTCAATCTCGAAGACGCCGCGCAGGGTGCGTTTGCGGGCCGCGCTGCGATTTTTGCGTTGCTGGTGCAACGCTGGGCGCGGTTCACGCGGGACGGCGATATGGTGGGCGGCGATCTGCCCGGCTGGCTGCCCGGGCTGTTCGGCCGCAACGCGCTCGCCGCGCTGACCGACCGGCGCGGAGAGTGCGTGCGCGCGGGCTGCCCGCATTACCGCGCATGCTTCATCGAGCGCGCCACCCGTGCCAGCGCGAACGCGGACATCGTGATCGCCAATCATGCGCTGGTGATGGCGAACGCGGTGCGCGGCCGCGCGG
>JBBQJX010000417.1:0-1598 GCA_038326295.1 Sphingomonadales bacterium | reverse complement strand
AGAAGCGGGGACTGCTCGCACCGCGCTATTGCATCGACGCGGTTCGTGCAGCGTGCACGCTGTCCTTCGCGGAAGGGTTGAAGCGCGAGCGCGAGCTATTCCTGGAATTGCGGGCTTCCCCTCAGGCCGCGGCGCTGCGCCACGCTTTCCTGGGCGAGCGCGAGGTCGCGAAGGTACCCGGCCTCGCGGGGGACATCGTGGCGCGGGCGGTAAAGCGGGTCGCCGTCATCGGGGCGGGAACGATGGGTGGGGGCATCGCCATGTGCTTTGCCGGTGCCGGCTTTCCCGTTCGGCTGCTCGAAGCCGATGGCGCCGCGCTGGAGCGAGGTCTGGCGGTGGTCCGCAATAACTATGCAGCGACGCTCGCGCGCGGCGGGCTGTCGCAAGTCGAGATGGATAAACGGATGGGGCTGATCACGCCGACGTTGTCCTATGCCGACCTTGCCGAAGTCGATCTGATCGTCGAGGCCGTGTTCGAGGATCTGGACGTCAAGCGCAAGGTGTTCGAGCAGATCGACGCCGTGGCGCGCCCCGGCGCCATCCTTGCCACCAATACCTCGTATCTCGACGTGAGCGCGATCGCCGAGTTTACGGGCCGCCCGCAGGACGTCGTGGGGATGCATTTCTTCAGCCCGGCCAATGTCATGCGGCTGCTCGAAAACGTGCGCGCGAAAAAAACCGCTCCCGATGTGCTCGCTACCGTAATGAAGATCGGCAAGGCGATCGGCAAGGTGGCGGTGCTCGTGGGTGACAGCGACGGCTTCGTCGGCAACCGCATGCTGGCGCAGCGCAATCGCGAGGCCTATTTCCTGGTCGAGGAGGGGGCGACGCCGCAGCAGATCGACAAAGTGCTTACCGATTTCGGCTTCGCCATGGGCCCGTTCGCCGTCGGCGATCTTGCCGGACTCGACATCGGTTGGCGCAATCGCCAGGCGCGGGCGCATCTGCGCAAACCGGGGGTACGCGATTGCGACCTGCTCGACAAGGTGTGCGCCATGGGACGCTTCGGGCAAAAGACCGGCGCCGGCTGGTATCGCTACGAAAAAGGCAGCCGCGTGCCGATTCCCGACCCGGCGATCGAACAACTCGTCATCGACCACTCCAGGGCAGCCGGCATCGTGCGGCGCGGCATCGATGACGAAGAGATTCTGCAACGCTGCCTCTATAGCATGGTCAACGAGGGCGCGAAGATCCTGAGCGAAGGCGTCGCGGCGCGTCCTGTCGATGTCGACATCGTCTGGCTCCACGGCTACGGTTTTCCGGCCTGGCGCGGCGGCCCGCTGTTCCACGCCGATCAGCTCGGTCTTGCCAATGTGCACGCGACGATCGTGCGGTTCCAGGATCGGTTCGGGCCGGACTTCTGGTCCCCGGCACCGCTGCTGGCTGAGCTGGCTGCTGCCAACAGGGGGTTCTACCCGGGCGCACTGACAGCACCGGCGATCCTTTGTTGAAACGAAGGGGGCGCAACGAAGCGGCGGGATGGGCAAAAATGTGATGCTTATCCGGTCGACGGCTCGCGCGCGGCGCGAGCGGGGACCAACGGCTGCAATGCGGCAAATTGGGCACACGATCCGGTAAGCGTGGTGGCCACCTCGGTG
>JBBQJX010000416.1:0-1620 GCA_038326295.1 Sphingomonadales bacterium | reverse complement strand
GATGACATTGAGGGATCTCTTGACCGGGTCCAGCAGCCGCGCGCAGACAGTTAACCCATCCGCCTCGGGCATATTGACGTCGATGATCATGATATCGGGATGGCTGCGATTGGCCTTGATCAGCGCCTGCAGGCCGTTGGTCGCGGTCTCGACCGCGAACCCCACGCCGGCACACCTGTCCGCGAGCATTTTGACGATCGCAGGATCGTCGTCGGCGATCAGCATCAGCGGCTGGCTGCGGCTCAATTCCAATGCGTCGTTCATTTGTACACCGCCCCATCAGCCGTCTTTCGACGGCTCCCCTTGGTCTCGACACAGGCCAGCACCCGATCGAGCGCCGAACCGATCTCTGCCACGGTGCCCGAACCGTCGCCTTCGAGGATGACCGTTTCCTCGAGCGACGCCGCGGCGTCGCTGATTTCATCGAAACCGAAACTCCCGCCCGCCCCTGCCAGGCCGTGGGCGATGTGCCTGATCCCGGCGAGCGAGGCGGGAACAGCGGTCCCGTTCTGAAGCGCAAACCAATGCCCGGCCAACGTGACGAGATCGCGGTCGACGCGCAGCAGGAATTCTCTTTGCATTTCGCCGAGCCGATCGTGCGGCGGCACGACATAGGCACGAACCGATGCGGCGAGCGTCATCGGGTCGAACGGCTTCGGGATCACGCCGACGGCGCCGAGCGAGCGAAACAGATCGAGTTCGCGGCTCTGGGCGCGCGCCGTCATGAAGACGACGGGAATGCCGGCGGTGAGCGGATTTTCCCGCAGGTTTGCCAGCGTGGCCGCTCCGTCCATCACCGGCATCATCACATCCAGCAGGATGATATCGGGTGCCCATTCCGCGGCAACCCCGAGCGCTTCCTGGCCCGAGGCACAGCTTCGCGTCGAGCATTCCGGATCGAGACCAAGGGAGATTTCCACCACTTCGCGGATATCGGGCTCGTCGTCGACATGAAGGACGCGAAGTGCCGTCATACCGCCTCCCTGGCATCGTGCGAGGGTGCGAGCGTCAGAGCATCGCGCGCTTCCTCCACGAGAGTTACCAGCGACGCGTCCGACTCGGACAATACGGTCTCGATCGGCAGGTCACGCGCCCGGTCGGCCTTGCCGTTCCAGATCGGCAATTCGACGTAAAAAATCGTGCCCCCGCCCGGGGCATCGACAAAGCCGACTTCGCCGCCGAGCCGTTCGACGATCTGCTTGACAATACTGAGGCCGAGGCCGGTGCCGCCCTTGCGGCGCGCATTGGTGGCTTCGGCCTGCGCGAATCGTTCAAAGATGCGTGGCTTGAAGTCTGCTGGAATTCCCCGACCGTGGTCTCGCACCCGAATGCGGACGGTATCTATGCCCTTCTCGATCGAGACAATCACCTCATTGTGCAGTGGGGAGAACTTGATCGCATTGGACAGAAGGTTGGTGACGACCTGGGCCAGCCGATCCGCATCGGCGCGCACGTCAGCGACCACACCGGAATCCTCGATTCGAACTCGCACATCATGGTTTTCAGCAAAACTGCTGATGGAATCGATGGTCTTTTGAACCAGCGAGCAGACCTCGACCCGTCTCAGGGCGAACACCACGCGCCCGGATTCAAGCTTCTCGATATCGAGAATGTCGTTGA
>JBBQJX010000415.1:0-1631 GCA_038326295.1 Sphingomonadales bacterium | reverse complement strand
GGTGCTGTTCGGCCATCACTTTGCCGCAATCGCCGGCGCCGGCCCGCTGATCGGCCCGGTGCTGGCCGCGCAGATGGGTTATCTGCCGGGCACGCTGTGGATCCTGATCGGCGTGGTGTTCGCCGGCGCGGTGCAGGATTATCTGATCTTGTTTTTTTCTGTGCGCCGCGACGGCCGCACGCTCGGCGCGATGATCCGCGAGGAACTTGGTCAAGCCGCTGGCGTGGTCGCGTTGATCGGCATGCTCGCGATCATGATCATCCTGCTCGCCGTGCTCGGCCTGGTGGTAGTGAAGGCGCTCGCGAACAGTCCGTGGGGTTTGTTCACCGTGATCGCGACCTTGCCGATCGCACTCGCGATGGGCGTATACCTGCGCTGGCTGCGTCCGGGGCGCGTCGGCGAAGCAAGTCTCTTCGGCGTCACAATGTTGCTGGCCTTGATCGTGATCGGCGGCCGCATCGCCGCGGATCCCGCATGGGCCGCGGTATTCACCGTGCCCGCGCCGACACTGACGTTGTGGCTGATCGGCTACGGATTCGTCGCCGCGGTGTTGCCGGTGTGGTTGCTGCTGGCGCCGCGCGATTACCTGTCGACGTTCCTGAAGATCGGCACGATCCTGGGATTGGCGCTGGGTATCCTGATCGTGTTGCCGGATCTGCGCATGCCGGCGGTGACGCGCTTCGTCGATGGCAGCGGGCCGGTGTTCGCCGGATCGCTGTTCCCGTTCCTGTTCATCACCATCGCCTGCGGCGCGGTATCGGGTTTCCACGCGCTGATCGCATCGGGCACCACGCCGAAGATGCTAGAGAACGAGAGCCAGGCGCGGCTGATCGGCTACGGCGCGATGCTGATGGAAAGCTTCGTCGCGATCATGGCGATGATCACCGCCTGCGTGCTCGATCCCGCGGTGTATTTCGCAATGAACAGCCCGGTCGCCTTGCTCGGCGACAGCGCCGCATCGGCCGCGCAGGCGATCCGCAGCTGGGGCTTTGCGGTGACTCCGGACATGTTGACCAACATGGCGGCGGCAGTCGGCGAACCCAGCCTGCTGTCGCGCGCGGGCGGCGCACCGACGCTGGCGGTCGGCATGGCGCAGATCATCTCGCAGATTTTCGGCGGCACCGGGATGGCGTTCTGGTACCACTTCGCGATCCTGTTCGAGGCGCTGTTCATCCTCACCACCATCGACGCCGGCACCCGCGTCGGCCGCTTCATGATCCAGGACATGCTGGGTTTGATCAGCCCGGGCCTGCGCCGCACCGAATCCTGGCCGGCCAACATCCTTGCCACCGCGTTGTGCGCGGCTGGCTGGGGCTGGTTCCTGTACCAGGGCGTGATCGATCCGCTCGGGGGCATCAATTCGCTGTGGCCGCTGTTCGGCATCGCCAACCAGATGCTCGCGGCGATGGCGTTGATCGCCGCGACGGTGATCTTGTTCCGCATGAAGCGCGAACGATTCGCCTGGGTGACGATCGTACCGACGTCGTGGCTGCTGGTCTGCACGCTGACCGCAGGCGCGGAAAAGCTCCTGCATTCCGATCCGAAGATCGGCTTCCTTGCGCACGCACACAAGTTCGCCGATGGATTGGTGCGTGGAGAATTGCTTGCCCCGGCCAAGACGCTGGCGCAGA
>JBBQJX010000414.1:0-1639 GCA_038326295.1 Sphingomonadales bacterium | reverse complement strand
GTGTGCAGCGTGGCGGGCAGGTGACGGCCGGCGCGCCCGTCTTTGCCCTGGAGAACATCAATGAAACGGCCGCGCGGCGCCAGGCCCAGGCGCAACTCGAGGCCGCACAGGCGCGGGCCGAAAATCTGCGATCGGGCCGGCGGCCCGCCGAAGTCGAAACCGTCGCCGAGCAAATGCGCCAGGCGCAGGCCGCGCGTGATCTTGCCGCCGCCAACTTGCGCCGCCAGGAGACGCTTGCCGGAAGCGGCTTCATCAGCAAGGCAGCGCTCGACGACGCCCGCACGCAACTCAAGCGCGAAGACGCGCAGGTAGCATCTTTGGGTGCGCAGGTAACGACCGCGAAGCTGCCTGCGCGCGCCGCCGAGATCCGCGCCGCCGAGGCGGACGTAGAGGCCGCACGCGAGGCGCTGGCGCAAAGCGACTGGCGTCTCGGGCAGCGTGCGGTGGTGGCGCCGATTGCGGGGCTGGTGCACGACACCTATTACGTGGTCGGCGATTGGGTGGCGGCCGGGGCGCCGGTCGCCAGCATTCTTGCGCCAGCCAACGTCAAGGCGCGCTTCTTCGTTCCCGAGCCGGCCCTTGGCCGCATCAGGCTGGGGCAATCCGTGCAACTCGCCTGTGACGGTTGCGGCGCGCCGATCACGGCGACGATCGCGTTCATCTCCGATCGCGCCGAATTCACGCCACCGGTGCTCTACTCCAAGGAAAATCGCGCCAAGCTCGTCTACCTGGTCGAAGCCAAGCCCGGACCGGCGGATGCCGCACGGCTGCATCCGGGGCAGCCGTTGGACGTGACGCTGCCGGCGACCCAATGATGACGGCGAACGGTGCGGACCTCGTCATCGACGTGCGCGGACTCAACAAGCACTTCGGCACCCATCATGTGGTCAAGGACCTCGCGCTTACCGTGCGGCGAGGCGAGATCTTCGGCTTTCTGGGGCCCAATGGCAGCGGCAAAACCACGACCATTCGCATGTTGTGCGGGCTGCTCACCCCGGACAGCGGCGAAGGAAGATGTCTCGGTTACGACATCCTGCGCGAGCCGCGCGAGATCAAGCGGCACGTCGGTTACATGACACAGCGGTTTTCGTTCTGGGAAGACTTGACCATTCGCGAGAATCTGGCCTTTGTCGCGCGGATGTACGGCCTGCCCGAGCGGAAGGCAAGGGTCGAGCAGGCGCTGACGCACCTGGGGCTCGAGAATCGCGCCACGCAATTGGCGGGCGCTCTCTCCGGTGGCTGGAAACAGCGCCTGGCGCTGGCCGCGTGCCTTTTGCACGAGCCGGATCTGCTGCTGCTCGATGAGCCGACCGCGGGAGTGGACCCGAAGGCGCGGCGTGAGTTCTGGGAGGAGCTGCATGCCCTGAGCGCCCGCGGGATCACCGTGCTGGTCAGCACGCATTACATGGACGAGGCGGAACGCTGTCACAAGCTTGCCTACATCCTCTCCGGAACGATGCTCGCCCAGGGTACCGCGGAGGAAGTGATCGCCAGCCAGGCGCTCGTCACATGGGCGGTGCGCGGCGGGGACCTGGCATCGCTCGCGGTCACATTGCGCGACTTGCCGGCGGTCGAGCAGGTTGCGGCATTCGGTGCTGCGCTGCACGTGACCGGTTCCGAGGCGGACGCATTGCGGCGC
>JBBQJX010000413.1:0-1648 GCA_038326295.1 Sphingomonadales bacterium | reverse complement strand
GAACGGGCGGCTACGCGGCGGCCCAGCGGCTAGCATGGGTGCTGCACTGCCGCAACCTCGCTCTCCTCTCCCGCTTGCGGGGGAGGTGGCGCGCAGCGCCGGAGGGGGGCTTGCCGCCGGACACCCGCTCGCCCTTCGGGCACCTCTCCCGCCTGCGGGGCAGGAACGCCACGCATCCTTCCGGCTCCGCCGCCCGTTCCCCCACCCATGAACCCCCGCCTTCTCGCGCTCCTGCCCGTCGCCGCCTGCGTCGCCGCCCCGCCGCGCGCAAATCTCGCCGCGCCCGCCCCCGCCTTCGATCCCGCCGCCTTCTTCTCCGGACCCACCGAGGGCACCGGCGATCTCGACGTCGCGCTCAAGGGCCACAGCGCGGTCCACGTCCACGGGCAGGGCCACCTCGCCCCCGATGGCAGCCTCGTCCTCGCGCAAACCGTCGAACGCGCCGGCGAACCCGCCAAGCAGCGCGAATGGCACTTGCGCCAGACCGCACCCGGCCGCTGGGAAGGCAGCCTCAGCGATGCCGCCGGGCCGGTGCTCGCCACCACGCAGGGCAACGCGCTCCACATCCTGTTCCCGATGAAGGGCGGCCTCACCGCCGAACAATGGCTCTACCTCCAGCCCGGCGGCCAGACCGCGCTCAACCGCATGACGATCGCCAAATGGGGCATGCGCGTCGCCGCGCTCGAGGAAACGATCCGCCGCGTCGGCTGACCCGAAGCGCGTTCAGTCCGCGTCGAACACCACGCCTCGCTTCGCCCGCCGGTCGACGCGCAGATCGAACACGTCGGGCCGCGCATAATGGCCCACCACGTCGAAATCATATTTGGCGCGCGGCAGCGTTCCCACGTCCACGTCCGCCACCAGCACCGCCTCGCGCCCGTACACCGCCGCCGCCGGCTCCTCGCCCAATGGCCCCACGATCGACGATCCGCCCCGGATCAGCACGTCATCCGTCTCAGGCCAGTCCGCAGGCAGATCCGCGCGCGTCAGATATTGCACGCTCGATAGCACGAAGCACCGCCCCTCGAACGCGATATGCCGCATCGAGAGCGCCCACGTATCGCGGTCGTCCACGGTCGGCGCGCAATATAGCTCGATCCCCTGCGCATACATCGCGGTCCGCAGCAGCGGCATGTAATTCTCCCAGCAAATGACCGCCCCCAGCTTGCCGATGGGCGTCTCCAACACCGGGATCGTCGATCCGTCGCCCTGCCCCCAGACGATCCGCTCCATCGCGGTCGGCATCAGCTTCCTATGCTTGCCCGCCAGGCTGCCATCGGCCGCGAACATCAGCGCGGTGCAATACAGCGTGCCCCCCGCCCGCTCGATCACGCCCACCACGATCTGCATCGCATGCGCCGCCGCCACCTCGCCGATCGCCGCCGTCTCGGCACCGGGCACGTCGATCGCCGCATCATGATAGCGCTTGAACCAGTCGCGCCCCTCGGCCGTGCGGCTCCCCACGCGCGCCCCGAAATCGAGCCCCTTGGGATACCCTCCCACGAACGCCTCGGGAAACACCGCCAGCACCGCGCCCTGCGCCGCCGCCCGGGCCACCAGCGCCACCGGCTCCGCCAGCGCCACCTTTTTCCAACCCTTCAAGTTCCGCCAGCTCGCGTCCGAATTCGTCGCGGCGGCGATGCCCGCC
>JBBQJX010000412.1:0-1659 GCA_038326295.1 Sphingomonadales bacterium | reverse complement strand
CCATTCGACATCCTCGCATTTCGTGCGCGCATGCGTGACCGAGGTGCGGACCGCGTCGAGCACCGCTGCGGGCTCCATCTTGAGCTTGACGCGCATGTGGAGCGGGGAGGTGCTGATGAAGGTGTGGATGCGCGGGCGGCGGGCACCTCGCACCGCCTCCCACGCACGATCGATATCGCTGAGCGCGGCGCGGGCGAGGCTCGCGACCGTGGCGGTCTGTGCGGCCGCCGCAACCGCCTGGATCGCGGCGAAATCGCCCTCGGAGGCGACGGCGAAGCCCGCCTCGATGACGTCCACCCCCATGGCTTCCAGCTGGGCAGCGATGCGCAGCTTCTCTTCCAGGTTCATCGAGCAACCCGGCGATTGCTCGCCGTCGCGCAGGGTAGTGTCGAAAATGCGGATCGTATCGATCATTGCGGTGGTCCCTCTGGCGTCCATCGAAGGCCCTTAAGCGAGGGGAGCGCGTCCGCCCGGACGCGCGGTCATGCCGCCCGCGCCTAAGGGCGCGTAAGTCGACGGAGGGGCCGCCGCCGGATCATTGCGCCATTACTCTTGCGCGCGGCGCGCGGCTTGTCCAGCATCGATCCGCACCCTCCCGGTCCAACCGCTGGTGTGTCGTGTTAGCACGTTGACACATTGCTGCACCGCACGCTAGCCGTATGCGTTGGGGAATATCATGGCCGAACAGCTTCTGCGCTTCACCACGATCGATCAGCAGCCGCCCGCGAAGCGGCCTGCGGACGCGCGCGCGCAGGATTTCGCCGAGATCACGCAACATTGGGCGCTCGCCAAAGCCGAGGAACAATCGAGCCGCTGCTCGCAATGCGGTGTGCCCTTTTGTCAGGTACATTGTCCGCTGGGCAACAACATTCCCGACTGGCTGCGGCTGACCGCCGAGGGGCGGATGGAAGAAGCCTATGAGATGGCGTCCGCGACCTCGACCATGCCCGAAATCTGCGGCCGCATCTGCCCGCAGGACCGTCTGTGCGAGGGCAATTGCGTGATCGAGGGTTCGGGCCACGGATCGGTGACGATCGGCGCGATCGAGAAGCACATCGGCGATATGGCGTTCGAGATGGGCTGGGTGCCGCCGCTGCGGCCGGTGGCGGACCGATCGGCGCAGTCGGTGGCGATCATCGGCGCGGGCCCGGCGGGGCTGACGGCGGCGGAGTATCTGCGCGGGCAGGGCTATGACGTGCATGTGTACGATCGGCACGATCGCCCCGGCGGGCTGCTGATCTATGGCATCCCCGGCTTCAAGCTGGAGAAGCCCGTGGTCGCGCGCCGGACCGACCGGCTGGCCGAAGGCGGCGTGGTCTTCCACATGGACTGCGAGGTGGGCCGCGACGTGACCTTTGCCGAGCTGCGGCGGCGGCACGATGCGGTGCTGATCGCGTGCGGCGTGTACGAGGCCAAGCGTCTCGAGGTGGAGCATGGCGGGACCGGCGTGGTGCCCGCGCTCGACTATCTGATCGCCGCGACGCGCCACGGGCTGGGCGAACATGTGGCGGCGTTCGAGGACGGGCGGCTGAACGCGGCGGGACACAATGTCGTGGTGATCGGCGGCGGCGATACCGCGATGGACTGCGTGCGGACTGCGGTGCGGCAGGGCGCGGCGACGGTGACGTGCCTGTATCGGCGGGACCGCGCGAACATGCC
>JBBQJX010000411.1:0-1664 GCA_038326295.1 Sphingomonadales bacterium | reverse complement strand
CGGCGTGCCCGCCGCCCAGCGTTCCGCCGCGCCGGGCGCGTCCGCGCCGAATTCGCGCGCGACCGTGGCGGGATCGAGGCGACCGTCGCGATAGCCCGCGAGCAACGCGGCGACGGTGTACGTCATCGATCTTCGCCGAAGCGCGTTTCCACAAGTCCCTTCAAAGCGGCAAGCGCGGTATCGGCCTCGCGCCCCTCCGCCGAGATACGGATCGTGTCACCGGGACCGGCGGCGAGCATCATCAGCCCCATGATCGAGGTGCCCGTCACGCTCGAGCCGTCGTGCGCGACGGTGACCTGCGCGTCGAAATTGCTGGCGAGCGTGACGAAGCGGGCGGACGCGCGCGCGTGCAGGCCGCGCTTGTTGGTGATGAGCACGTCAGCGGCACGGGCTTCGATCACGCCGCCCCTTCGAGGATTTTGGACGCGACCGAGATATATTTGCGCCCCGCCTCCTGCGCCGCCGCCACCGCCTCGGCGACGCTGCCGTTGCGGCGCGAGGTGGCCAGCCGGATCAGCATCGGCAGGTTTACCCCCGCGATCACCTCCACGGCTGTCCCCTGCCCCATCAGGCTGATCGCGAGATTCGACGGCGTGCCGCCGAACATATCGGTCAGCAGGATGACGCCGTGGCCATCGTCCACGCTCCCGGCGGCGGCGGCGATATCGGCCCGGCGCGCCTCCATATCGTCGTCCGCTCCGATGCAGATGGCGGCGATGGCTTCCTGCTTGCCGACCACATGTTCCATGGCCGCCACGAACTCGTGCGCGAGGTGGCCGTGGGTGACGAGGACGAGACCGATCATGCGGGCTCCATCCACGTTTCAGCGCTGTCCGTGGCATGATCGGCGTCCTCGGGCCGGAACTCCTCGGCATCGACGCCTTGCCCCTTGAGATCACGGTGCGACACGCTGGGCGTATGGCCGGTGGCGCGCATATGGCGCGCCATCTGCTCGGCGACGAAGACCGAGCGGTGCTTGCCGCCGGTGCAGCCGAACGCCACCGTCAGATACGCTTTCCCCTCGTGCCGGTAGCGCGGCAGCAGCGTATCGAGCAGGTCGGCGATCTTGCGGAAGGCGTCGTCGAACCCCTTGTCCTGGCGGATATATTCGCCGACGGCGGGATCGAGCCCGGTCATTGCGCGCAGTTCGGGCCGCCAGTGCGGGTTGGAGAGAAAGCGCATATCGAACACCAGATCGGCATCGCGCGGGATGCCGCGCGCAAAGCCGAAGCTGGTGAGCGTCAGGGTCAGGTGATCCTGATCGCCGCGCCCGAAGCGCTCGCGGATGACGCGCCTGAGATCGTTGGTGCTGTAATCGGTGGTATCGATGATAACATCCGCCCAGCGCCGCAGCGGAGCCAGCAGTTCGCGTTCGCGCGCGATGCCGTCGCCCGCCGCGCGGTCGAGCGCCAGCGGGTGGCGGCGGCGGGTTTCGGAGAAGCGGCGGATCAGCTCGTCGCCGGCGCAATCGAGGAAAAGCACGCGGACTTCCAAGTCGCCCGCATCGCGGTGCCGCTTGATCGTCTGCACGATTTCTTCGGCATCGAAGGCGCGTGTGCGGGTGTCCATGCCGAACGCAAGCGGGCGATCGTCTCCGCCGCGCCCGAGCCGCCCGTCCGGCGTGGCGAGGAGCAGCTGGAGCAGACCGAGCGGGAGGCTGTCCA
>JBBQJX010000410.1:0-1676 GCA_038326295.1 Sphingomonadales bacterium | reverse complement strand
GGATCGGGCGTATGCGAGCGGGTTTGCGGTGCGGCGGCTCGTGACGCCCGTGAGCCAGGCGAAGCCGGGCGAATGGCATCGCGGCGACGTGATGCGCGTGCGCGTGGAGGTGGACACGCGCAGCGACGCGAACTGGACGGTGATCGACGATCCGGTGCCGGCGGGCGCGACGATCCTGGGGGGCGGGCTGGGCGGACGCTCGACGATATTGGACGCGGGTGGGGCGGCTGTGGGCGGGCCGTCGCCCGCCTATGTGGAGCGAAAGCAGGAGGCGGCGCGCGCCTATTTCGACTGGGTGCCGCGCGGGCGGATTGCGTATGAATATACGCTGCGGCTGGGGACGACGGGGCGGTTCGCGCTGCCGCCGACGCGCGTGGAGGCGCTGTATGTGCCGGGCATGATCGCGCTGGTGCCCAATGCGGCGGTGGTGGTGCTGCCATGACGAGCGCTCCCCCTCCGCCCCTGCGGGGCACCTCCCCCGCTTTGCGGGAGGGGGGGGTGCTTCTCCTCTCCCGCAAAGCGGGGCGGTGGCGGCGAAGCCGACGGAGGGGGTTCGGGCGCGATGTTGGGCGATGGCGGGCGTGGCGCTGCTGGCGCTGGGGGTGTGGCGGACATCGCCCCCTGCCCTGCCCGGATATGCGGCGGTGCGCGCGGGGTGGGTGCCGAGCGAGGCGGTGCTGCTCGACCGGCGGGGGCGCGAGCTGGGCCGCGTGCGGACCGATGCGCGCGCGCGGCGGGGCGACTGGGTGGGGCTGGGCGCGGTCTCGCCCGCGCTGACCCGCGCGGTGGTGGACAGCGAGGATCGGCGGTTCTTCGCGCATGGGGGGGTGGACTGGCAGGCGGTGGCGGGCGCGATCCGGGCGCGGCTGGGCGCGGGCTGGCGACCGCGCGGGGCGAGCACGATCACGATGCAGCTGGCGGGGCTGATCTCGCCGGAACTGCGCGGGCGCGGGGCGAGATCGCCGGGCCAGAAGCTGCGCCAGGCGCGCGCGGCGTGGGCGCTGGAGCGGGGGTGGAGCAAGGCGCAGATTTTGGAGGCGTATCTCAACCTCGCGCCGCTGCGGGGCGAGCTGGTGGGGGTGGATGCGGGCGCGCGCGCGCTGTTCGGCGCGGGCGCGGGCGGGCTGAATGCGGCGCAGGCGGCGGCGATAGTGGCGCTGCTGCCCGCGCCCGGCGCGCGGCGCGACCGGCTGGCGGCGCGCGCCTGCGCGGTGGCGCGGGCGGGTGACTGCGCGGCGAGCACGGTGGCGGTCGATACGATGCTGGCCAATGCCGAACTGGCGCGGCGCGGGCTGGGACCCGATGGGCTGGCGGGTGCGCCGGGGCTGGCGCCGCAACTCGCCGCGCGGCTGCTGCGGCCGGGGCAACGGCGGCTGACGACCACGCTCGATGCCGACATCCAGCGGCTGGCGGCGGGCGCGCTGTCCGAGCGGCTGGGTGCGCTCAGTGCCAGCAACGCGCGCGACGGGGCGGCGGTAGTGGTGGATAATGCGAGTGGCGAAATCCTCGCCTATGTGGCGTCCGCCGGGCCGAACAGCCGCGCGGGCGCGGTTGACGGGGCGGATGCGCCCCGGCAGGCGGGATCGACGCTCAAGCCGTTCCTGTATGCGCTCGCGATCGAACGGCGGCTGCTGACGGCGGCATCGGTGCTGGACGACAGCCCGGTGCATCTGGAG
>JBBQJX010000409.1:0-1676 GCA_038326295.1 Sphingomonadales bacterium | reverse complement strand
CTCGATGCGGTTGTCGCCCGCTACCAGACCATTCTCGACGCGACCGATCCCGATCGCACTCCCGCCTGGCCCGATCTTTCGCCGGAGGCGGCTCATGCGCGCGACACCGCACTTGCAGCGCTGCAACCCCGTCTGTCGACGCTCTCGCCGCTGAGCGGCCAGGAAGCGATCACGCGCGACGTCCTGCAGTGGCGCATCGCGACAGAGCGCGAGGGCGTGACTTTCGACGAGGAGCGCGCGCCCTTCCTGAACGGCGATGGTTTCTTCACCGTCCCCACCTATGTCGCGGGGCGTACCGTGCTCGCCACGCCCGAAGATGCGCGCCGCTGGAATGCGCGCCTCGCCGCCCTCCCCCGCTATTTCGCGCAGGCCACCGGCAACATGCAGCGCGGTATCGCCACCGGCTTCACCCAGCCCGCGATCGTCGTGGATAGCGTGACCGCGATGCTGCGCCGGACCAACGCGATCCCGCTCGCCGCCGATCCCTTGCTCAAGCCTTATGCCACGCGCCCTCCCGGGATCCCGCAGGGCGAGTGGAACACACTCAAGGCCGAGGCCACCGCCACGCTGACCACCCAGATCCGCCCCGCGCAAGTCGCGTTGCTGACGTTCCTCGAGCGCGATTACTACCCCCACGCCCGCCCCGGCCTCGGCGCGGGCACGCTTCCCGGCGGGCAGGCCTATTATGCGTACACCGTGCGGCGCCACACGACGACCGGGATGACGCCGGATCAGGTTTTTGCGCTCGGTGAGGCTGAAGTCCGCCGCATCCGGGCTGAAATGGAGCAGGCAAAGCTCGCCACCGGCTACACGGGCGATCTCAAATCCTTCCTCGCCGCCGTGCGTGCCGATAAACGCTATTACGCGTCCGATCTGCAGACCTATGTCGAGAAGGCGAGCGAGATCGCCAAGCGCGCCGATTACCAGCTCCCGCGCTTCTTCGGCACGCTGCCGCGCCTGACCTATGGCGTCATTGTGAAGCCGCCCGAGATCGAGGGTTCGTCCAACGGCTATATCGAAGGTGATCCGGAGAAGGGCGTCGCGGGGCAGGTCTCGGTCAACCGCAACGCCACGCGCGATCCGCTGTTCGCTCTGCCTGCCTGGGTGCTGCACGAGGGCGTACCCGGCCACCATCTCCAGATCGCGCGCGCGCAGGAGCTCGCCGATCTTCCCCGTTTCCGCCGAGGCAGCGACATTACAGCCTTCGTCGAGGGCTGGGGGCTTTATACCGAAACGCTGGGCTTCGAGATGGGCATCTATCGCACGCCGATGGAGCGCTTTGGCAAATACAGCTTTGAAATCTGGCGCGCCTGCCGCCTGATGATGGACGTGGGCTTGCACGCGCGCGGCTGGAGTTTCGACCGGGCGGCGAACTGCCTGCGCGAGAACACCGCGTTGCCCGAGGAATTCGTGCGCTACGAGACGCTGCGCTACGTCGGCTGGCCGGGCCAGGCGCTCGCCTACAAGGTGGGCGAGCAGGATATGCTGCGCCTGCGTCGCAAGGCGGAACGCGAACTTGGGCCCCGCTTCGATCTGCGCGCTTTCCACGATGTGCTGCTGGGCGCGGGCGCGTTACCGTTATCGGTACTGGACCGGCGCATCGATGGCTGGATAGCGTCCCAACCTCGCAGTGCCTCGATCGCGCGCTGAGCGTGGCTCCCCGTGTAGGATTCGAA
>JBBQJX010000408.1:0-1690 GCA_038326295.1 Sphingomonadales bacterium | reverse complement strand
GGACGTGTTCAGCCCCAACGCGCTGGGTGCGATCCTGAACCCGCGCACCATCCCGGCGCTGCGGGTGAAACTGGTGGCGGGCGCGGCGAACAACCAGCTCGAAACGCCCGCCGACGGCGCACGCCTGCACCGGCGCGGCATATTATACGCGCCCGATTACGTGCTGAACGCGGGCGGCATCGTCCACGTGACCGCGCAATAACTGGGCGAGACCGATGCGGGGCGCGTGATGGCGCAGGTGCACGGGATCGAGCGGCGGCTGGGCCATGTGTTCGACGAGGCGGCGAGCGACGACCTGCCGCCGGGCGAGGTGGCGGACCGGATGGCGCGTCGGCTGATCGGGCGGGGGTAGGGCGCTTCTGCCCCTTCCCGGGTGGTGAGGCAGCCGTTGCTGCCCGGCCACTCCCTGTCTGGAAGCGGCGCGCGATCGGCGACAACCTCGAGCAATTCACCCGGCGAGAATGCCGAACGACTTCGCCGCCGCAGGACAGGGTGCACAGCAATTGTCGGATTTCTTTACACAATCGGTACCGGAACGATTATTTATCAATCCGAAAGACGCGATAATGAGCCGTTATTGCGATGTGGCACGGTGTTTGCATGAATTTGGGAAAGGTCGTCCTGGCTTTGCGAAAAAGGAGTTCACCACAATGAAGATCTTCGCGATTACCGCCGCGCTGCTCGCGGCTGCATCGGTTGCGCATGCCGCGCCGATCACCACGCTGTTCAACACCGGCGTCGATGCCACGGGCACGCCGCTGGCCAATGGCACGCTCGACACGCATTACACGCTGGTCGCTGGACCGATCCTCGGCGCGCCGCGCGCCGCCGACAGCACCAACGGCTTCCCCATTCCGCCATGGATCGGCGATGACAGCATTTCCGCCTGGATCGGTCCGGTGGGCGATGGACAGCTCAACGGTCCCGTTGCCACCTACGATTATCAGACGACCTTCTCGCTGACGGGCTTTTCGGCCGCATCCGCCTCGATCACGGGCCTGTGGGCCAGCGACAACGAGGGTGTGGACATTCTGATCAACGGCGTCAGCACGGGTCAGGTGACAACCTCCCAGTTCACGGCGTTCACGACGTTCACGATTACCTCGGGATTCGTTGCGGGCCTCAACACGATCGATTTCATCGTGCATAACGCTGGCGGCCCGACCGGCGTTCGCGTCGAGCAGACCGGTACCGCCGACGCCAACGTCGTTCCCGAGCCCGCAGCGCTCGCGCTGTTCGGCATGGGTGCAGCGATGCTGGGCTTCGCGCGGCGTCGTCGCGGCTAGTCTTGCCGATACCGAACGCGCGAAAGGGGCGGCAACCGGATGGTTGCCGCCCCTTTTTCTTTGGCGATTGCCGGGCTCGATCGGGCGGAGGCAGGCCACAGCGGGAGCTGTGCCCCCCTCACCCCGGTGTTGGGCCTCTGCCGCGAGTGCGGGCGGGACTTGCGCGCTCCCTCACCTTGCGCCTTCGGCGCGGTCCCTCGCGCGCGTTTGCGGGAGAGGGAAATGCGGCGCGGAGCGAAGCGCG
This sequence comes from Sphingomonadales bacterium, assembly GCA_038326295.1. Lineage (GTDB taxonomy): Bacteria > Pseudomonadota > Alphaproteobacteria > Sphingomonadales > Sphingomonadaceae > JAVVHE01. Next base: position 160 of record JBBQJX010000408.1, on the reverse strand, counting down.
GGTGAGCGAGCGCGCTCGCCGCCGCGCCATTCGCTGAGCACGACATGCGGGAGCGTCAGCGCCGCGAGCGCGACGATCACCCCTTGCCAGAGCAGTACGCCCGGCGCCGGGGCCAATGTGGCGAAGATGATGCCAAGCGCGGCCACGCCGCCACCGCCGC
>JBBQJX010000407.1:0-1690 GCA_038326295.1 Sphingomonadales bacterium | reverse complement strand
GCCCCGCTGCGCCGCCTGAGGCGCTCGGCCTGCTGGCGCTGCTGCTGCACGCGCAAGCGCGCCACCCCGCGCGCCGCGATGAGCATGGCCGTTTCGTCCCCCTTGCCCGTCAGGACCCCGCGCGCTGGCAGCGCGCGATGGCGATCGAGGCCGAAGCCCACCTGCGCGCCGCCGCCCGCGCCGCCGTACCCGGCCGCTTCCAGATCGAGGCCGCGATCCAGTCGCTCCACGCGCAGACGATCATGAGCCGCGTGCCTGCCCCCGCCGCGCTGATCCGCCTCTACGATCTCCTGATCGAAGTCGCTCCCTCGGTGGGCGGCGCGGTTGCGCGCGCCTGCGCTTATGCCGAAGGCGGCGATCCCGCCGCCGCGCTCGCGCAGTTGGATATGCTCGCCGAACGCGCGCGCGATTATCAGCCCTGGTGGGCGGCGCGCGCCCGCGCGCTGCATCTCGCGGGGTTTGCCGAGCAGGCGCGCGCGGCGGGCGAGCGCGCGGCGGGCCTCACCAGCGATCCCGCCGTGCGCGCGCACCTGCTCGGCGGCGGACTGTTCGCTGGCCCCGAGACCGCGCGCATTGGCCCCGCGCCCGCACCCGCTATATCCCCCATGTGATTGCCCCCGATCCCATCGCCGTCATGGAGGCCGCCGCGCACGCGGCGCGCTCGCGGCCCGTGCAGGACTGGCACCCCGCGCACTGCGCCGACGGCCACTTCAGGATCCTCGCCGATGGAAGCTGGCTGCACGAGGGCAGCCCCATCCGCCGTCCCGAACTCGTCAAGCTCTTCGCCTCGCTGCTGCGACGCGAGCCCGACGGCACGCACGTCGTCGTCACCCCGGCCGAAAAGCTGACCGTCGAGGTCGAGGACGCGCCTTTCCTCGCGGTCGAACTCGCCACGCAAGGCCACGGGGCGGGCCGCCGCCTCGCCTTCCGGCTGAATACGGACGATATCGTCGCCGCCGGCCCCGAGCACGCGATCACGCAAGCGCAGGGCCGCCCCTATCTGCACGTCCGCCACGGCCTCGTGGCCCGCATCTGCCGCCCGGTCTTCTACGAACTCGCCGAGCTTGCGCTCGCCGAAAACGCGCAGGGCATCTACAGCGAAGGGGCGTATTTTGCGCTCGCTTGAGGACCGCATCGAGGGGCTGCACGCCGAGCTCGGTGGCCTCAAGGGCCGCCCGATCGAACCGATCGCACCGCTCCCCATCCTCACCCAGGAGCCCTTTGCCGCCGCCGCCGTGCTGATCGCCATCGTCGGCCACCCGCGCCCCACTTTGCTGTTGACCGAACGCCTCGCCACGATGCGCGCGCACGCGGGCGAGATCAGCTTCCCCGGCGGCCGCGTCGATCCCGGCGACACCGGCCCCGTCGCCGCCGCGCTGCGCGAAGCGCACGAGGAGATCGGCCTCCCCCCCGCCGCGGTCGACGTGCTCGGCCTGCTCGATGACGTGCGCGTCGGCACCGGCATCGTCGTCACCCCGGTTGTGGGCCGCGTCCCCCCCGGCCTGCCGCTCGCGCCTGCCGAGGCCGAGGTCGAAACGCTGTTCGAGGCCCCGCTCGATTGGCTGTGCGATCCCGCCAACCAGCGCCTCGAAACCACCATGTTCAAGGGCGCGCTCCGCAGCTTCTACGTCATCCAGTACGAACGCCACCGCATCTGGGGCGCCACCGCGCGCATGCTCGTCGAACTGGG
>JBBQJX010000406.1:0-1693 GCA_038326295.1 Sphingomonadales bacterium | reverse complement strand
TGGTCGGTTACGGATGCACCACCTGCATCGGCAACTCCGGCCCGCTCGCCGAGCCGATCAGCGAGGCGATCAACAAGAACGATCTCGTCGCCGCCGCCGTGCTCAGCGGCAACCGCAATTTCGAAGGCCGCATCAGCCCGGACGTGCGCGCCAACTATCTTGCCTCCCCCCCGCTCGTCGTCGCCTATGCGCTCGCGGGCACGGTGCGCCGCGATATGGTCAGCGAGCCGCTCGGCCAGGGCACCGATGGCCCCGTCTATCTCGCCGACGTCTGGCCCACCTCGGCCGAGATCGACGAAGCCATCCGCACCTGCGTCACGAGCGATATGTTCCGCACCCGCTACGGCCGCGTCTTCGAAGGCGACGCGCGCTGGCAGGGCATCAGGATCGAGGGCGGCGCCACCTACAAGTGGAACCCCGCCAGCACCTACGTCGCCAACCCCCCCTATTTCGACGGCATGACCATGACCGCCGCCGCGATCGAGGACATCGTCAACGCCCGCCCGCTGGCGCTGCTGGGCGATAGCATCACCACCGATCACATCAGCCCCGCCGGTTCGATCAAGGTCTCCTCGCCCGCAGGCACCTGGCTCACCGAACGCCAGGTCAGCCGCCCCGAATTCAACAGCTACGGCGCACGGCGCGGCAACCACGAAGTCATGATGCGCGGCACCTTCGCCAACATCCGCATAAGGAACGAGATGACGCCCGGCATCGAAGGCGGCATCACGAAGCACCTCCCCACCGGCGAGACGATGGCGATCTACGATGCCGCGATGGAGTATAAGCGCGAGGGCGTGCCGCTGGTGATCGTCGCGGGCAAGGAATACGGCACCGGCTCCAGCCGCGACTGGGCCGCCAAGGGCACGCTGCTGCTCGGCGTCCGCGCGGTCATCGCCGAGAGCTTCGAGCGCATCCACCGCTCCAACCTTATTGGCATGGGCGTCCTCGCGCTGACCTTCGCGCCGGGCACCGATCGCCGCACGCTGGCACTCGACGGCAGCGAAAAATTCACCATCCACGGCGTCGCCGCGCTCCGCCCCCGCCAGATGCTCACCATCCACGCCGAACGCGCCGACGGCACCCCCTTCACCTTCGAAGCCCGCTGCCGCATCGATACCGAAAACGAACTCGCCTACTTCCACGCGGGCGGGATTTTGCCGTATGTGCTGCGGCGGCTGGCGGCGTGATGCCTGCGCGATCCACAGCGGACCGGCTGATCGAAGCCGAGCACCTCGCCCTCGACCGCCTGGACGACGTGCGGCTGCCCGAACTCATCGCTCGCGTGGCCGAGGATGGCACGGTGCCCGGCGCGGTCGTCAAGGCCGAACTCGGCGGCGCGCACCCCATCGCCGCATGGCGCGAACATCGCGGCCTGACGCAGGCCGCGCTCGCCGCGCGCGCCGGGCTGAGCGCGGCTGCGGTCTCGCGCATCGAGGCCAGCGCGCCCGGTGCAGGCCGCGTGGCAACGCGGCGCGCGCTGGCGGACGCTCTCGGCGCGCCCGAATGGGCGCTGGCGGGCTAGATTGGCGCGGCCGGGCGGATGGCATTATCGTGCAACCCGTGACCCGCGCCCAAAGCCCTCTCCCGCCCGCGCGCGCACGAAGCCGAACTGCGCAGCCAGGGCGTTGGCGCACTCTACCTCTTCGGCTCGGTCGCGCGCGACGAGGCGGGGTAGGGGAGCGATGTGAAT
>JBBQJX010000405.1:0-1694 GCA_038326295.1 Sphingomonadales bacterium | reverse complement strand
GCTCCCTCTCCCTGCGCCTTCGGCGCTGTCCCTCCCCCCGATAGGGGGAGGGTGGCCGGGTCGCGAGGTCCCCCCTCTCCCTATCGGGGGGAGGGAAATGCGACCGCAGGGAGCGAGGGAGAGGGAGCGCGTCACGCCGCGAGCTTGCGGACCTGCGCGATGCGCTCGGCGATGAGGAAGGCGAGTTCCAAGGCCTGGTGCGCGTTGAGGCGCGGATCGCAGTGGGTGTGGTAGCGGTCCGAAAGATCGCCGACCGCCACTTGCTGCGCGCCGCCCAGGCATTCGGTGACGTTCTGGCCGGTGAGTTCGAGGTGGACGCCGCCCGCGTGCACGCCCTCGGCGGCGCACAGATCGACGAAATCGCGGACTTCGGACAGGATGCGATCGAACGGCCGCGTCTTGTAGCCGTTCTCCGCCTTGACGGTGTTGCCGTGCATGGGATCGCTCGCCCAGAGCGCAGTGCGGCCCGCACGCCGGGTGGCGGCGAGGAGTGCGGGCAGGCGCGCGGCGATTTTGTCCGCGCCGAAGCGGCCGATCAGCGTGAGGCGGCCGGGCGTGTTGGCGGGATCGAGCGCGTCGATCAGGCGGAGCAGTTCGTCGGGCTCCATGGTGGGGCCGACCTTGACGCCGATGGGGTTGGCGATGCCGCGCGCAAACGCGACGTGGCCGCCGTCGAGTTGCCGCGTGCGCTCGCCGATCCAGAGCGCGTGGGCGGAGAGCGCGTACCAGCGGCCGTCCTCAGGGTCCCGGCGGGTCAGCGCTTCCTCGTAGGGGAGGAGCAGGCCTTCGTGGCTGGAGAAGAATTCTACCCGGCTGATCTCGTCGCGCGTGGCTTGGTCGAGCCAGATCGAATCCATGAAGTTGAGGCTGGCGACGAGGCCATCGGCGAGCGATTGGTAGCGCGAGGCGAGCGGCTGATCGGCGATGAAATCGAGCGTCCACTGGCGGACATTGTGCAGGTTCGCAAAGCCGCCGCTGGCGAGCGGGCGGATGAGCCCGAGCGTCGAGGCGGACTGATCATAGGCCTGCAGCATGCGCATCGGATCGGGCGCACGCGCGGAGGCGGTGAATTCGGCACCGTTGATGATGTCGCCACGGTAGCTGGGGTGGGTTTCGCCGCCGATGGTCTCGTTCGAGTCCGAGCGCGGTTTGGCGAATTGCCCGGCGATGCGGCCCAGTTTGACCACGGGCTTGCCGCCCGCAAAGGTGAGGACGACCGCCATCTGGAGCAGCAGGCGGAAATAATCGCGCAGATGATCGGGGCGGTAATCGCGGAAGCTCTCGGCGCAATCCCCGCCCTGGAGCAGCATCGCGCGGCCATCGGCGGCGATGGCCATCAGTTCGTGCAGGCGGCGGACTTCGCGCGGCTGGACGAGCGGCGGGCGCTGACCGAGCTCGGCCTCGGCGCGCGCGAGATCGGGGGCGCTCGGGTAATCCTGGGGGACGTGCCTGGTGGGCAGCGTGCGCCAGACGGCGGGGGTCCAGGGGGTCACGCTTCGTCCTCCCGGCCGATCAGCCAGCCGACAGTCTCGCCGTCCTCATCGTCCAAGGGCGCGAGCGCGCGGACACCTTCGGGGAGCGAGCCGTTCACGTAGGAGACCGCGCCGAGGCAATGCGGATCGCAGGCGGCGAGGCGGGCATCGCCGATGCGCACGAGGATCTGGTTGCCGAAGCGCGCGCGCGCGGCGGGTTTG
>JBBQJX010000404.1:0-1694 GCA_038326295.1 Sphingomonadales bacterium | reverse complement strand
ACGATTAGCGCCCCAAGCTTGCAGCGTCTGGAATTCAACCGGATGCGCCGCGATATAGGGCACGTCGAGCTTGCTTAGCATCGCCTCGGCAGCGGCGGTATCGTTATAGGCCGGGCCGCCGACCATGCTGAACCCGGTGAGGTTCACGACCGCATCGACGATGGGAACGCCGTCGCGCAGGAACAGCGCTTCGATCGCGGGACGCCCATCGAGCCCGCCGGCAAACGCCGGGATCACGTTCAGCCCACGCGCCTCCATCGCAGCGATCACGCCGTCATAATGGCCGGCGTCCTTGGCCAGCACATAGGAGCGCAGCATCAGCAGGCCGACCGTTCCTGTGGCGTCACGGCGGCGCGGCAAGGCCGCGGCGGTGTGCGCGATGCGATCGGGAAGCGCGGGGTGATAGACCCCGACTTCGGGATATTCGCGCGGCGCTTCGGCCTTCATCGTGCCGCGCAGGGAACGGCGCGGGCCATCGGCATAGCGATCGACGAGGCCGCGCACCATGTCGACAACATTGTCGTCCGACGCGGCGAGCCAATATTGCATCGTCAGGAAATAGGCGCGCACGTCCTGTGCCGCGCCGGGGATGAAGCGCAGCATCTTGGGCAAGCGGCGCAGCATTGCCATCTGCTTCGCCCCGCCACTGGCACCGGGCTTGGGGCTCCCGCGCAGCTTTTTCATCAGCGCCATCACGCCGGTGGCGGGCTTGTCCATGCGGTAATCGCCCATCCGGGTGAGCTTCACGACATCGCCTGCGGACATCAGCCCGATCATCGCGTCGCACGCATTCTGGCGCGCCTGGAGCTGCGGCAGAACCGCCTGGATATGGTCCTCGAGGAATAGCATCGTGGAGAGCACGATGTCGCCGCGCGCGATGTCGGCGCGGGCGACGGCGAGCGCCTCGGGGTTTTCCTCCCAATCGGCGGCGGCGTGAAAGCCGATCGTTACGCCGGGATTTTCGCGGCGGAGGCGTTCTTGCGCGCGCAGCACTGCGCCCGAAAGATGGTTGTCGAGCGTCACGATGACGACGCGCACCGGGATGTTGGCGTTACCGGGCATAATGCGCCTTCGCATCGTAGAGCGTGTCGAGCGTGATCGCGGCGATGCCCTGCTCGGCGGCATAGCGCTCGGTATTTCGCCGTGCTTTCCCACGCACGAAGAAAGGGATTTTCATGAGTTCGCGCTCAGCCTCGGCTGACCAGCCGCTTGCCGCAACCGGCGCGTCATGCGTCGGCGCCACGATCGGTGCTTCCGCAGCGGCGCGCGTTTCCGCCCCGGACTCGGCAACGACATCGTGCTTTGCGGCGGGGGCGGAGGATCCATGCCCCAAATGGCTTGCGCCCGCCGAATCGCTGAATTCGAAATCGTCGCGGAACATCGTCAGGAGATGCTCTTCCAGCCCCATGACCAGCGGATGGACCCAAGTGTCGAACAGCACATTGGCGCCCTCGAAGCCCATTTGCGGGCTGTAGCGCGCCGGGAAATCCTGCACGTGCACCGGCGCGGAAATCACCGCGCACGGAATGCGCAGGCGTTTGGCGATGTGGCGCTCCATTTGCGTGCCGAGCACGAGCTCGGGCTGGAGTTTTGCGATCGCATCCTCGACTTCGAGATAATCGTCGGTGATCAGCGGCTCGAGCCCGTAGAGCTTCGCTGCGTCGCGGATTTCGCGGGCGAATTCACGGTTGTAG
>JBBQJX010000403.1:0-1697 GCA_038326295.1 Sphingomonadales bacterium | reverse complement strand
CAGTTGCTGCACCGCCTGCGCCACCGCGACATAGGTCTTGCCCGTACCCGCTGGGCCGAGCGCGAAGATGAGATCGCTGGACGCGAGCGCCTCCATGTAGCGCAATTGCGTGGGGCTGCGCGGCAGGATGGTCTTCTTGCGCGTGCGGATCATGATCGGCGAGGGCGCATCGGGGAGCGCGAGGCCCGCGAGGTGGGGTTCGGCGGCGAGATGGATCGCGCCGTCCAGATCGCCCATGTCCACGGGGCCGCCAGCCTTGAGGCGCTTGTGCAGATGTTCGAGCACGTCGCGCGCGCGGGCGACATCGCTGCCAGGCCCCTCGATCGACACACGCTCGCCGCGCGCGGCGATCGCCACGCCCAGACGGTTTTCGAGCGCGATCAGGTTTTCGTCATACTGGCCGAAGAGCTGGCGCAGCAGCTCAGGGCGATCGAATATCATCTCGGCGCGGACGCGGTCCGGACGGGTGGGCGGCGGCGCGGGGCCGCGCGGCGGCTTCTGGGGCTTGCGGCTCAAGCGGCTTGCATCATGGGCGCGAGGGTTCCTTCAAGACTGCGGGGACCGGCAGAGAGGATATGGACGGGTGCGATCTGGCCGAGCCGCAAGCCGGGGGCGGACGCGTGGACCGATTGCAGGTGCGGCGTCTTGCCGATGAGCTGGCCGGGCAGGCGACCGGGCCGATCGAACAGGACTTCGAGCGTTTGGCCCTCCGCAGCGCGATTGAAGGCATGTTGCTGCGCGAAGAGCAGATACTGGAGGCGCGCGAGCCGTTCGGTCGCGAGTGCATCGGGTACGGGATCGGCGGCGCGCGCGGCGGGGGTGCCGGGGCGGGGCGAATATTTGAAGCTGTAGGCCTGCGCGTAGCGAGCCTCGCGCACGAGCGCGAGCGTGGCTTCGAAATCCGCTTCGGTCTCGCCGGGAAAGCCGACGATGAAATCGCCGCTAAGCGCGATATCGGGGCGGGCGCGGCGCACGCGTTCGATCAGGCGCAGGTAATCGGCCGCCGTATGCTGGCGGTTCATGCGCTTGAGCACTGCGTCCGAGCCCGATTGTACGGGGAGGTGCAGGAAGGGCATGAGCTTGGGGCTGTCGGCGTGCGCGGCGATCAGATCGTCGTCCATGTCGCGCGGGTGACTGGTGGTGTAGCGGATGCGCAACAGGCCCGGCAGGCGGGCGAGGCGACGGATTAGCGGGGCGAGGCCGACGCCGTCCGGGTCCCGGTACGCGTTGACGTTCTGGCCGAGCAGCGTGAGTTCGCGCGCGCCGCCTTCGACGAGCGCCCGGGCTTCGGCGAGGATGGCGGCAGCGGGGCGGCTGGCTTCGGCGCCGCGCGTGTAGGGGACGACGCAGAAGGCGCAGAATTTGTCGCAGCCTTCCTGGACGGTGAGGTGCGCCGAGGGGCCGGTGCGGCGGGTGCGGGGGGGAAGCGCGTCGAACTTGGAGACGACGGGCATATCGGTATCGACCGGGCGTTCGGCCGCGCGGGCGATCAGATCGGGGAGGCGGTGGTAGGCTTGTGGACCCACCACGATATCGACGGGGGCGCGGCGCTGGATTTCGGTGCCCTCGGCTTGTGCGACGCAGCCCGCGACGGCGATCAGGCGGGTGCCATTTTTCTTCAGGCGACCGAGTTCGGAATAGACCTTCTCGGCGGCCTTTTCGCGGATGTGGCAGGTGTTGAGGATGGCGAGATCGGC
>JBBQJX010000402.1:0-1710 GCA_038326295.1 Sphingomonadales bacterium | reverse complement strand
CGGGGCGGGGAGCGCCACATAGTTGAGCGCGGCCGCCTGCGGCTGGCCCTTCGTAAGCGCCCAGCGGAAGAACTTCATCGCGGCCGCCGCATTTGCCGCCTTTTCCGCCTTGGGTTGCTTGTAGACGATGACGAAGGTGCTGGCCGTGATCGGCCACGCGCCCGCGCCCGGCGCATTCGTCATGACGAGGTTGAAGTCCGTCGCACGCTCCCACGGCGCACGCGACGCGGCGGCGGCGAAGGAGGCGGCGTTGGGCACCACGAACTTGCCGCCCGCGTTGCCCACGAGCGCATAGGTCATCTTGTTCTCGACCACATAGGCATATTCGACATAGCCGATCGAGTTCGCGGTCTGCTTGACGCTCTGCGCCACGCCGGCATTGCCCTTGCCGCCGAGCGAACCGGCGGGCCAATTGACCGTTTTCCCCTCGCCCGGGCCACTCTTCCACGGCTGGCTGACCTGCGAGAGATAGTGGGTGAGGTTGTACGTGGTGCCCGAGCTGTCCGCGCGGTGCACCACGACGATCTGCGCTGCGGGCAGCTTCAATCCCGGGTTGAGCCGGACGATCGCGGGATCATTCCACGTCTTGACCCGGCCCATTAACACGTCCGCCAGCAGCGCGCCGGTGAAGCGCAGCTTGCCCGCAGGCACGCCCGCGACGTTCACTACCGGCAGGATACCGCCGATGACGATGGGGAACTGCGCGAGGCCCGCCTGTGCGAGCTCTGCCGAACCCAGCGGCTGATCGCTCGCGCCGAAATCGACCGTGCCTGCCTTGATGGCGGCGATGCCAGCACCCGAGCCGTTGGGTTGATAATTTACGCGGTCGCCCGTGGCTTTGTTATAATCGGCGGACCAGCGCGCCATGATCGGATCGACGAACGAGGATCCAGCGCCGGTGATGTCGGCGGCGTAGGCACCGGGCGCGGCGGTGGCGGCAGCAAGCACGATGAGGAGAGTGGTGCGCGGGAAATTCGGCATCGTCGATCTCTCCAGGAAAATGGCGGGGGCGGTTGCCCGGGCAACGCAGGTAAGAGGATTCCTTAAGCGCAATGCGTGATAGTTTTGTGACAAGCACCCGGTCAACCGCTGTGCGCCTTTCAAGATTGCCGCCGCCCGGTTAATGCCCGGCCCAGCGGAAACGGACACAAGGGCGTGGCATGATCGAAACCGCATCGCACACGATCAAATCCTTCGACGAGGAGCTGCAGCATCTGCGCACATTGATCGGCGAGATGGGCGGGCTGGCTGAGGCGCAGATCAACGGCGCGATCGACGCGCTCGTCCGCCGCGACGTGGACGCGGCGATGCGTGTGATCGGCGACGACAAGCGCATCGACGCGATGGAATTCGAGGCGGAAAAACTGGCGATCACGACGATCGCACTGCGCGCACCCATGGCCGACGATCTGCGCGAGCTCATCGCGGCGCTCAAGATTTCCAATATGCTCGAGCGCATCGGCGATTATGCCACCAACATCGCCAAGCGCTCGACCGTGCTCGCGCAGTCGAGCCCCATCCAGCCGAGCGTGATCATTCCCGAAATGGGCCGCGCGGTCGCGGGAATGGTCAAGGACGCGCTCGATGCCTATGCCGACCGCGACCCCGACCTGTGCGTGGAAGTGTGCGAGCGCGATCGCCAGGTGGACGATCTCTACGCAGCGCTGTTTCGATCGCTGCTGACCTACATGATGGAAAACCCGCACCACA
>JBBQJX010000401.1:0-1716 GCA_038326295.1 Sphingomonadales bacterium | reverse complement strand
TCTGCCTCGGCCGGGTTGAGCGCAGCCGAGAACATCTTGCCCTTGACGTCGCGCAGTGCGGTATCGGCGAGCTGCATGCCGGGCTGCGATCCCGAGAGCCGGATGCGCGACCACGGTATATCCATCGATTTGGGGTTGGCGATCGCGATCACGCCGACCGCTCCCGCGCGCTCCAGCGCGGGGCCGAATTCGGCCGCACGGCTGTGCGATTTCATCGCGGCCGACAGGTTGGCCGGGCCGCCGTTCAGATAGACGACAATCTTGCCCTTGAGATCGAGGCCCGCGAAATCGTCCGCGACATCGCGCAGCGCGAGGCCGTAGCCGATGAAGACGAGCGGAGCATCGATCTGCGCGGCTGGGTGAAGCGCGAGCCGAGCAGCGCCTGATCCCCAATGGCGAGCGGGCGCGTGCCGCCCGCGCCCGACAATGTGAGGCGCGAGGCGGACTGATCGACCGTCTGCTCGACGAAGCGCACGCGCTGAAGGTAGCCGTTCGTGCCCGCAGGTTTGAGGCCAAGCGCACCGAAGCGGCCCGCAACATACGCGGCGGCACGCTCGTAGCCGGGCGTGCCCGTCAGGCGTCCTTCGTATTTGTCCGAGGCGATCTCGGCAATGTGGCTCCACCAGCGTTGCCCCGTGGGATCGGGCGCGGGGGCGGCGGCGGTAAGCCCGAGGAGGGCGGCGAGGAGGGGTGCGCGCATTGAACGAGGCCTCGGTTGAACTTTGGAACGAGGATGGCGCGGCGCGCGCGCGCTGTCCACGTCCGGGTGCGGCATTTCCGCTTGGGCAGGAACAGGGGGAGGGCGCGAAGGCTTGAGCGGGTTCCCGAAACCTGAGTGGAGTGCGTGAAATGGCACGGTATGCGGCGACCCAGAATGCGATCGAGAAGGGCCTCGATCAGGTAAGCCCCGATGCGGGCGTCAAGCTGGTGGACGATTGGATCGAGCAGTTGCAGGGCGTGGACAAGCCCGGCGCAGTGGCGGTGGCGAAGGACCTCGAGCGGCTGAAGGCCGAACTGGCGCGTGAGACGCCGCGCGAGGCCAATGTGCTGAAGATCGTGGGCAAGCTGGGCGGGGCGACGACCAGGCTGGCGGACAAGGCCGAAGGCACAAATGGCGACAAACTCCGCGCGCTCGGCGAAGCGCTCACCGGCGCGGGTCATCCCCATGACGACGAAGGGGCAGACGAAGCGCAGGCCTAGCGATGCCTTGACGCCCCGCCCACGACGATTCATGCTCTGTTCCCAATTGTGAGGTGAGCATGGCGACGCGGGCGGAGGTGCAGGACCGGGCGAGCGCGGGGCTTCCGGTGCGCCTGTTCGGCGGTGGGCTGGTGGGAGCCGGGACGCTCCTGTTGATCGCGCTGGCGAGTTACGACGCGCGCGATCCCTCGCTCGATGTGGCGAGCGGGCGCGCGGTTGCAAACTGGATGGGCCTGCCAGGCGCTGGATTGGCGGACATCCTGCTGCAATTGTTGGGGCTGGCAGCGGCGGTCCCCGCGCTGTTGGCGGTGGCGCTCGGGATGCGGATGGCACTGGGTGGCGCGGTAACGCGTGCGGGCATGCGCATACCCGCCGGGGTGCTGTTGGGTCTTGCGATCGCGGCGGCGCTCGGGTCGTTGCCGGACGGGAATGCGGCGCTCCCTGCGGGCAGCGGCGGGCTCGTGGGCGGATCGCTCGATTCAGCGCTGGGACAATTACGCTCGGCGGCCAGGGTAT
>JBBQJX010000400.1:0-1719 GCA_038326295.1 Sphingomonadales bacterium | reverse complement strand
TCCCGATGTTCTGATCATCGAGGACAGGTACCAGTTCAAGCCGCCGCGCCCCTTCGCGCCGGGCGGCGAGGTGTCGGGGATCGTCGATGCGGTCGGCGAGGGGGTGAAAGGGCTGGCAGTCGGCGCGCGCGTGCTCGCGGTGCTGGGCTGGGGCGGGCTGGCCGACGCGATTGTTGCTCCCGCAGCGCGCGTCGTCCCGGTGCCCGATGCGATGCCGCTCGATGTGGCGGCAGGGTTCCTGCTCACCTACGCAACCTCGCATCACGCGCTGAAAGACATCGCGCGGCTGCGTGCGGGCGAGACGCTGCTGGTCTTGGGCGCAGGCGGCGGTGTCGGTCTGGCGGCGGTCGAGCTTGGCGTGGCGGCGGATGCGCGGGTGATCGCGGCGGTCTCGTCGGAGGCGAAGGCTGCGGCCGCGCGCGCCCACGGCGCGCACGCGCTGGTTGTTTACCCGCGCGATCCCGACGGCAGGGCGCTCGCCGCGCAACTCAAGGCGGCGTGCGGCGCGGGGGGTGCGGACGTGGTCTACGATCCCGTTGGCGGGGCCTATACCGAGGCCGCGCTGCGCGCGCTCGGCTGGGGCGGGCGGCTGCTGGTCGTCGGCTTCCCGGCGGGCATCTCCGCCCCGCCGCTCAACCTCACCTTGCTGAAGGAGGCCGCGATCATGGGCGTCTTCTGGGGCGCATGGACCGAGCGGTTCCCTGCCGCCTACGCCGCCAATGTGGCCGAGCTCTTCGCACTCTGGGCCGAGGGCAGGGTGCGGCCGGAGATCGGGCTGACACTACCGCTGGCACGGGGCGGCGAGGCGATCGCGCGGCTCGCAGATCGCGAGGCGGTGGGTAAGGTGGTGGTGACGATGGAGTGAAGGCGCGCGGCACTCACACCTTGGGCAGCGTCACCCCGCGCTGCCCCATATATTTGCCTGCCCGGTCGGCATACGACACCAGACAGGGCTCGTCCCCCTTCAGGAACAGGAACTGGCACGCGCCCTCGTTGGCGTACACCTTGGCGGGCAGTGGCGTGGTGTTGGAGAATTCGAGCGTCACGTGCCCCTCCCAACCCGGCTCGAGCGGCGTCACGTTCACGATGATGCCGCAGCGCGCATAGGTGCTCTTGCCCAGACAGATCACCAGCACGTCGCGCGGAACGCGGAAGTACTCGACCGTGCGGGCGAGGACAAAGCTGTTGGGCGGGATGATGCACACGTCCGTCTTGCGGTCGACGAAACTGTCTTTCGCGAAGTTCTTCGGATCGACGATCGCGCTGTTGACGTTGGTGAAGATCTTGAACTCGTCCGAAACCCGCGCGTCGTAGCCATAGCTGGAGAGGCCATAGCTGATCGTCCCCTCGCGCCGCTGTCCGTCCTCGAACGGTTCGATCATCCCGTCCGCGCGCGCGCGCTCGGCGATCCATCGGTCCGCCATCAGGCCCATGACAAAGCTTTCAGCGAAACCCCCGCCGTTGTTCGTGCGTTCGGCTCGTTCATTCCACCACCCGGATATTGAGGATTTTTGACCATGGGACACAGCGCCAGACTTGCCATTTTCGGCCTGCTTATCGGTATTGCGGCCACTCCCATCATCCCCGCCGCAGCGCAACCGCGGTTCCGCCATGTCGCCGTCTGCGAATCGCGCCTCGACAGCGGAGAGCGCCGCGTGTTCTGCCCGATGGATACGCGCGGCGGTGTCCACGTGCGCCGCCAGCTCAGCAACCGCCGAT
>JBBQJX010000399.1:0-1721 GCA_038326295.1 Sphingomonadales bacterium | reverse complement strand
CCCCGGAGGGGGAGGAGAAGCACCCTCCTTCCCCTCCGGGGGAGATGCCCGAAGGGCGGAGGGGGTCTCGCCGCCCGGCCTTTCCTCGAACATCGCTGGTGCAAGCGGGTTCTGCGCGAACAGATGCAGCATGTCGGTCAGCAGCAGTTCCTGATGCTGTTCCTCATGCGCCACGCCCAGCTCGATCAGCCCCCGCGCGTCGGCCGAAAGGCCGCCCCAGGCCGCCTCCACCCGCGCCTCCACCGCCGCGCGGTAGTCCCGCACTTCGCCCAGCGAAGGCCGCGTGATCATCCCGCGCCGGTCGCGCGCGATGCGCGCGCCCACGCTCTCGTAATAGCTGTTGAACAGCCGGTCGTAACCGGGATCGAACCGCGCCTCGCCCGGCAGCACGAACGTTTCCAGGAACCAGGTCGTGTGCGCCAGATGCCATTTGGCGGGCGAGGCATCCGCCATCGATTGCGCGCTCGCATCCGCGTCCGAAAGCCCCGCCGCCAGCGCCAGGCTACGCGCGCGGGTTTCCCGCCAGCGGGTCAGCAGCGGATCGTTGGCCATCGTCTCCCCCTTCGCCTTGCGGGCGTCAGCGATTACCGCCGGGCACCCACAACACTTCCGCGCCGCCGCCCATATTCAGGTGCCGCCCCAGCACGAACAGATGATCGCTCAATCGGTTCAGATATTTGAGCGCCGCCGGTGTCACATGCTCGCCCGCCGCCAACCCGACCGCCAGCCGCTCGGCGCGCCGCACCACCGCGCGCGCCAAAAACACACGCGCCGCTGCGGGGCGCCCGCCGGGAAGGATGAAGCTGGTCAGCGGCGGCATCTCGGCGTTCATCGCGTCGATCTCGGCCTCCAGTCGCGCGACCTGCGCCTCGGTCACCCGCAGCGCGCCTTCCATCTCGCCCGGCGTCGCCAGATCGGCTCCCAGATCGAACAGATCGTTCTGGATGCGCCCCAGCATCGAATCTTCGCCATCGGCGGTGTTCAGCCGCGCCACGCCGATCAGCGAATTCGCTTCGTCCACGTCGCCGATCGCCGCGATCCGCGAACCCGATTTGGGCACGCGTGGCCCCGTCACCAGTCCCGTCGTCCCGTCGTCGCCGGTCTTCGTGTAGATCACGTTGAGCTTGACCATTACCGGCGCGCCACGAGCGCGATGATCAGCACGATCGCGACCGCGAGGAACTGCAACCCCACGCGGTAGCTCATATATTTGTTGGACGTGCGCCCGGTCATGTCCTTGCCGTTCGCCATCGCGATCACGCCGCGCGCCAGCGCATAGACCACGCCCAGCACGGCCAGTCCCAACACGATATAAAGCGCGACGTTCACGGGCAGGCACTCCTTCAGTCGAAATACTCTCGTGGCGCATAAATGGCCCCATCGGCCTCAGGTGCCAATGCCATGAGGTCGCGGGCGAGTGAGCGCGGATCGACCCCCCGCGCGCGCAGCCCGGCGAGTGTGGGCGAACGCGCGCGCTTGGCGAGCCGCACGCCATCGGGGCCGACCAGCACCGCGTGATGGTGATAGGCCGGGGTGGGCAGCCCCAGCAGCGCCTGCAGCAGCCGCTGCACATCGGTCGCGGCGAACAGGTCGCGGCCGCGCGTGACCAGCGTCACGCCCTGCGCGGCATCGTCGATCGTGACCGCCAGATGGTAGGACGCGGGCGCATCCTTGCGCGCCAGCACGACGTCGCCGCGCAGTTCGGGCCGCGCGACCTGTTC
>JBBQJX010000398.1:0-1731 GCA_038326295.1 Sphingomonadales bacterium | reverse complement strand
GCCCGTCAGCCTGGTGATGATGCGCACGATCCGCGATCACGCCGAACGGACGGGGCAGCGCGTGGGCTTCAAGCCCGCAGGTGGCATCGGTGTGGCCAAGCTCGCGCTGACCTATCTGATGCTGGTCAAGGAGGAACTCGGCGACGAGTGGCTCCAGCCGCACCTGTTCCGCTTTGGCGCATCGCGGCTGCTGGGCGACATCGAGCGGCAGCTCGAACATCATGTCACCGGCCGCTATTCGGCCGCCAACCGCCATCCGCTGGGTTAACGCGCATGCCCTCGATCCCGGAGATTTTCGACACCATGGCCTACGGCCCCGCCCCCGAGGACAGCGCGCGCGCCCGTGAGTGGTTGGCCGCACACGGGCATGGGTTCGACCTGTTCATCGGCGGCGCGTGGCGAATCCCCGCCGCGCGCCTGCCCGTCACAAACCCGGCGACGGGCGAACCGCTGGCCGAGATCGCGGACGCGAACGCGGACGAAGTCGCCGCCGCCGTGCACGCCGCCGCCGCCGCCTTCCCCGGCTGGGCGGCCACCCCGGGGCACCGGCGCGCGCGGGTACTCTATGCGCTCGCGCGGTTGATCCAGAAGCACAGCCGTCTGCTCGCGGTGATCGAGACGCTCGATAACGGCAAGCCCATCCGCGAGACGCGCGATCTCGACGTGCCGTTGGCAGCGCGCCACTTCTACCATCACGCGGGCTGGGCGCAGCTGATCGCGGCCGAGGCACCGGGTCACGCGCCGCTGGGCGTGGTGGGCGCGATCACGCCGTGGAATTTCCCGCTGCTGATGCTCGCGTGGAAGATTGCGCCCGCGATTGCGGCGGGGAACACGGTGGTTCTGAAGCCCGCCGACCTGACCAGCCTGAGCGCGCTGTTCTTCGCCGAGCTGTGCGCCAAGGCGGGCGTGCCGCCTGGCGTGATCAACATCGTGACGGGCGGCGCGGAGACCGGCGCGGCGCTGGTCCGGCATCCGGGCGTTGCCAAGATCGCCTTCACGGGTTCGACGCGCGTGGGCCGGGGCATCCGCGAGGCGACCGCGGGCACGGGCAAGGCGCTCACCCTCGAGCTCGGCGGCAAATCGCCGTTCATCGTGATGGACGATGCCGATCTCGATGCGGCGGTCGATGGGCTGGTCGATGCGATCTGGTTCAACCAGGGGCAGGTGTGCTGCGCGGGATCGCGGCTGCTGGTGCAGGAGGGCGTGGCGGACACGCTGCTCGCGCGCATCAAGACACGGCTCGGGCGTTTCCGCATCGGCGATCCGCTCGACAAGGGGGTGGACATGGGCGCGCTCATCTCGCCCGCGCAGCGCGCGCGCGTGGCCGAGCTGGTCGCGCGCGGTGTGGCCGAGGGTGCGACGGCGTGGGAACCCGCGATCGACTGCCCGGCGGGCGAATGCTTCATGCGGCCCGTGCTGCTGACCGATGTTGCGCCCGCAAACATCGTCGCCGCCGAGGAGATTTTCGGGCCCGTGCTGACGGTGACCAGCTTCCGCACGCTGGCCGAAGCCGCCGATCTCGCCAACAACACCCGCTACGGGCTGGCCGCGACCATCTACGCGCAGTCCGGCGCGCGCGCGCTGGACTTGGCGCGCCGCGTTAAGGCCGGGGTGGTGTGGATCAACTGCACCAACCAGCTCGATGCCGCGTGCGGCTTTGGCGGCGTGCGCGAGAGCGGCTTCGGGCGCGAGGGCGGGCTCGAAGGCATGCTCGAATATCTGCGGCCGATG
>JBBQJX010000397.1:0-1737 GCA_038326295.1 Sphingomonadales bacterium | reverse complement strand
AGCCGGTGCCGCTCTCGAACTTGGTGCGGCTTTCATACAGCGGCTGTGCGCAGCCCGCGCAGACAAAGGTGCCGCGTCGGTGCTCGTTCAGGAGCGGGCTGGTGCCGGCGCGCTCGGTTCCCTCGTGCCGAAGCACGTCATAGGCACCGGGCGCGAGCTTGCGCCGCCACTCGGCGTCGGTGAGCGTCAGCGGATAGCGGCCGACGGGCGCGGCGCGCGCGCCGGGGAACATTGCTGCAAGGCCGAGGCCGCCGATCGTGGCAGCGGCGCTCGCGAGGAGGGATCTACGGTCCATTCGGGACTCCATTGGAACTGGGACTGGGCGGTGCGGGGCGGGCGCAAGGCGGTGCACTCAGCCCTTTGCAGCCGCCAATATGGGGCCACCGCGCGGCATCTGAACCAGTGCTGCGACCGAAAGCCCCGGCTCGGGCGCGGGCGGCAGCGTGAAGTGCGCGGCGGTGCCGGTATAGCTGCCCAGGCGCACGAACTGCTTGACGATATTGCGATGCGGCAGCGTCCGGCCACCATTTTCGCCCGCGCGCACCGGCACGGCGATCGTGCGCGGATCGTAGCGCACCAGCCAGACGTCGGAAGCGCGTTGGCCGGGTGCGGCCGCGACGGTAACACCGCTCGCATCGACCGAGACGGCGGGACCCGCCGCGTCGCGCGCGCCCTGTGCGACCGCTTGATCGAGCGAGCCCCGGTTCGATCCGCGCGCGCCGTGGCGACCGTTGACGATCAGCTCGGGCGTAGCGACGTCGGGCAGGTGGCGTGCATGCGCATAGGCCCACTGGCGATCGGTGTTGGCGGGCGTGGCGAAGCTGTCTTTCCAGCCGAGCTGGTCCCAATAGGTGACGCCGAAGCTGAGCACGAGCGCATCGGGGCGCTGCGCGGCGAGCGCGTTGGCATACGCGTTGGCGGGCGGGCAGGACGAGCAGCCCTGGCTCTGGAACAGTTCGACCACGAGCGGCGCGCGTGCTGGCTGCGCGAGGGCAGGGGCGGCGGCGAGAGCGGCCACAAGCGTGGCAGCGGCGATACGGGGGATCATTGGGCGTCTCCGGGTGGTACGTCCGGAAGTTCGCGGCGCGCTGGCCGCTGGTTACACTCGGTGCGCCGTTCCTTAAGCTGCCCGCCGTCGCACCGAAGGCCTTTCCTCCGCGAACAGGGCGGCCAGCTGCTCGATCAGCGCGCCGCCGAGCTGTTCGGCATCCATGATCGTCACCGCGCGCGCGTAATACCGCGTGACGTCGTGCCCGATGCCGATCGCCACCAGCTCGACCGGTGAGCGCCCCTCGATCCACCCGATTACCTGGCGCAGGTGGCGCTCCAGATACGCGCCGTTGTTGACGCTCAGCGTCGAATCGTCCACCGGCGCGCCGTCGGAGATTACCATCAGGATGCGCCGCTCCTCAGGCCGTCCGATCAGCCGGTTGTGCGCCCACAGCAGCGCCTCGCCGTCGATATTTTCCTTGAGCAGCCCCTCGCGCATCATCAGGCCCAGATTCTTGCGCGCGCGCCGCCACGGGGCGTCGGCGGACTTGTAAATGATGTGCCGCAGATCGTTCAGGCGGCCGGGCTTGGGCGGGCGGCCCTCGGCCAGCCATTGCTCGCGTGCGCGGCCGCCCTTCCATGCGCGCGTAGTGAAGCCCAGGATTTCGGTCTTCACACCGCACCGCTCCAGCGTGCGCGCGAGAATGTCCGCGCTGATCGCCGCGATGCTGATCGGGCGGCCGCGCA
>JBBQJX010000396.1:0-1745 GCA_038326295.1 Sphingomonadales bacterium | reverse complement strand
TCGGGCTATTCCTCGCCGCCGATCCGGTGGTGAAAGCCATCATGCTCGGACTGTTGTTCGCCAGCATCTGGTCGTGGGCGATCATCGTCGATCGCGCGCGCCGCCTCGCCGCGCTCCGCCGCGAGGCGACCGCCTTTGAAGAGCATTTCTGGGCGGCGCAGTCGCTTGAGCCCCTCGCCGATCGCGCTGCCAAGGCCACCCACCCGCTCGCGCGCATCTTCACCGCGGGCATGGCCGAATGGCGCAAATCGACCGCGCGCGCACCCCTGGACGCGGACGCCACCCGTGCGCGCCTCGCCACGCTGATGAACACCGCGATCGAGCGCGAGGTGGATGCGCTCAGCGACCGGCTGAACATCCTCGCCACCGTCGGCTCGGTCGCGCCCTTCGTGGGGCTGTTCGGCACCGTGTGGGGCATCATGCGCGCGTTCACCGCCATCGGTGCCACGCAGAACACCTCGCTCGCGGTCGTGGCACCGGGCATCGCGGAGGCGCTGTTCGCCACCGCCATCGGGCTTTTCGCGGCGATCCCTGCGGTGATCGGCTACAATCGCCTGCTCCACGGCATCGGCCGCTTCGAGGCGCGATGCCGTGCGTTTGCCGACGAATATCACGCGCTCCTCTCGCGCCAACTGGATGCGATGGGCTGATGGCCATGGGAATCGCCGCAGGCGGTCGCCGCCGCCGCGCCACGCCGATGGCCGAGATCAACGTCACGCCGCTTGTGGACGTGATGCTCGTGCTGCTCATCATCTTCATGGTCACCGCCCCGCTGCTGGTGGCGGGCGTTCCGGTCGATCTCCCCGCCGCCCGCGCCGCCGCGCTCCGGCAGAAACAGGATAAGCCGCTCGCCGTCAGCCTCGATGCAAGCGGAGGGGTCTTCATCGGCGACGAGGCGGTGGCCGAAGACGCGCTCACCGATCGCCTCACCGCGCTCCACGCCACCGCCCCCGATACCCGCGTGCTGGTGCGCGCGGACAAATCGCTCAGCTACGGCCGTGTGCTCGAAGTGATGGGCGAGATCGCGTCCTCGGGCTTTACCAGGGTCGCGCTGGTCAGCCAGCCGCCCAAGCGCAAATGAGCGAGACCCGGGCGCTCGCGGGCGCGGGCGTCGCGCACCTTGCGCTACTGGCCGCGCTCAGCCTCGGGTGGACCGCAATCACCAAGCCCGCCCCCGCGCCCGATGCGGTTGCGGTGGACCTGCTCGAAATCGCCGACACGCCCAAGGCCAGCGCAGAGGCACGCGAAGCGACCGCGCCGCCCCCGCCACCGATCGAGACGCGCCCTAGCGCCGCGCCCGAGCCGCAGCCCGTGCAGCCCGTGCCGACACCGCCCGCGCCCGCTCCCCGCGTGCGCGCGCCAGAGCCGAGCCCGCCGGTCGCCGACGAGCCACTGCCAGACGCCATCACCCAAGCCCCCGCGCCGCCGCCCAAGCCCACTCCCAAGCCCAGGCACGCGAAACCCGCCCCCAACCCCGATCAGCTCGCGCGCAGCCTCGACGAAGCGCTCGCGCCCGCGCCCAAGCCCGCCAAACCCCGTCCAGCCAATCCCAGCCAGCTCGCCTCGCTCCTCGATAAGGCGCTTCCCACCGCCCCCGCCCGCCCGCGCGTCAAGCCCGGCCCGCTGCAGACCGCGCAGCCCGCCAACGCGGCGCTCAGCGCGCAGGCGATGGCGACGCTCTCGCAGTCCATCGCCGGGCAAATCTACCCCTGCTGGAACGTGCCCCCGGGAAGCGAAGGCCTCAC
>JBBQJX010000395.1:0-1771 GCA_038326295.1 Sphingomonadales bacterium | reverse complement strand
AATTTCAAATTCCGGGTTTGATTTTTTGAGCACCGTCGGAATTTGTCAGCAACATGCGGACGAGCTTTGGAAAGGGCTTAGCTGGTCGCGTCAGGCTTAAATGCGGGCGAAGTTGTTAAAACCCCACTTGCGCCCTCTGCTGCAGCATCGCGTCCGCGAGCACGCAGGCGAGCATCGCCTCGGCGACCGGTACAGCGCGGATGCCCACGCACGGATCGTGGCGGCCGGTAGTGGTGATCTCGGTGGGGTTGCCGTCGCGGGTGAGCGTGGCAAGCGGGCGGGCGAGCGAGGCGGTGGGCTTGATCGCGAGGCGGGCGACGATCTCAGCGCCGGTCGAGATGCCGCCCAAGATGCCGCCCGCGTGGTTGGTGGCGAAGCTGGGGGAGGGGCCTTGGGCGGGGATCATCAGATCGACATGATCGTGGCCCTTCGCGGCGGCGGCGGCAAAGCCGTCGCCGATTTCGACGGCTTTGACCGCGTTGATGCTCATGAGAGCGCCCGCGATCATGGCATCGAGCTTGGCGTAGATGGGGGCGCCCCAGCCCGGCGGGACGCCATCGGCGCGGACTTCGATGAGCGCGCCGAGCGAGGTCAGGTTCGCGCGCGCTTCGTCGAGCGCGGCGGCCCAGCGCTCGGCGGCGGCGGCGTCGGGAGACCAGAAGGGGTTCCGGTCGATCGTGGCTTCGTCCCACGTGGCGATGGGATCGCCGCCGAGGGCCACGACTGCGCCGCGAATGCGCACGCCCGGCCCGAGTACGATGCGGGCGACGGCCCCGGCGGCGACGCGCATCGCGGTTTCGCGCGCGGAGGATCGCCCGCCGCCGCGCGGATCGCGGTGGCCGTATTTGGCGTCGTAGGTGTAGTCCGCATGGCCGGGGCGGTAGGCGTCCGAAATATTGGCATAGTCCTTCGAGCGCGCGTCCTCGTTTTCGATCATCAGGCTGATGGGGGTGCCGGTGGTCAGGCCCTCGTGGACGCCCGAGAGGATGCGCACGGTATCGGGCTCGCGGCGCTGGGTGACGAAGCGGCTGGTGCCGGGGCGGCGCTTGTCGAGCCAGGGCTGGATGTCGGCTTCGGTCAGCGGCAGGCGCGGCGGGCAGCCATCGATGACGCAGCCGATCGCGGGGCCGTGCGATTCGCCCCAGGTGGTGACGCGGAACAGTCGGCCGAAGCTGTTATCGGACATCTAGGGTTGGCCGGGCGGCGAGACCCCCTCCGTCGGCTGCGCCGACACCTCTCCCGCTTCGCGGGAGAGGAGAGCCGCTGCTCTGATGGCGAGCGTGTAGCTCATTGGGCCGAAGCCGAAGATTGCGCCCTTGCAGGCGCGCGCGGTGAGCGTCGTGTGGCGCAACGGTTCGCGTGCGGCGATGTTGCTGAGGTGGCATTCGATCACGGGAACCGCGATCGACTGGATCGCATCGAGCAGCGCGACCGAGGTGTGGCCGTAGGCGGCGGGGTTGAGGACGACGGCGCTGGCATGCTCGTCCGCCGCGTGCAGCCATTCGACAAGTTCGCCTTCGCGTTCGGTCTGGCGGAAATCGATTGCGTGGCCGAGCGTGGCTGCTTCGGCGCGGCAGAGGGTTTCGATGTCGGCGAGGGTGGCGTGGCCGTAGAGGCCGGGCTCGCGGCGGCCGAGGCGCGAGAGATTGGGGCCGTTGAGGATGAAGATGGGTTTCATCGCGGCGAGGCCCCCTCCGTCGGCTTCGCCGCCACCTCCCCCAGGGGGGGAGGATCGATCCTCCCCCTCTGGGGGAGGTGCCCGAAGGGCGGA
>JBBQJX010000394.1:0-1792 GCA_038326295.1 Sphingomonadales bacterium | reverse complement strand
GAAAATCCACACGCCCGCGATCACCACGAAAGGCAGCATGTTCACCAGGATCGCGGCCAGCAACGAGCGGCCCTCCTCGGGCTTCGCCTCGAAGCGCACGCCCTTGGCGCGTAGCGTCTTGATCAACTCGGGATCGTTCGGGTTGTAGGTCGTGAACGCGCGATCGTCGCTGAGTTTGCCCTCGATCTGGCTGCCGCGGATCGTCACTTCGCTCACGCCACCCGAATCGACCTTCGCCAGGAAATCCGAATATTGCATCACGCCCGGCGCGGGGCCGCGCGCCGCGCCGCCGAAGTTGATCACGACGACGCTGAGCACGAGCAGGATGATCACCCACAGCGCGAGGCTCTTGCCCCAGGGCTGGTTGCTCGGCTTCTTCGGATCGGACACGATGCTATCCCTCTACGCTAGGTGGTGAAGATGGTGTGGATAAGCCGCGCTGGCAATCAGCCTTTTGCGCGACGTGGCGGCTCGGCGACGAAGCGCCACGGCGGGCCGGGTTCGACGCGCACGCCCGCCAGCGTGGCGGTCTCGCGGCGATCCAGTGCGGCCAGCAGGCGATCCGACTCGGGGCCGCGCGGGGGCGGGCGACCGGGGGACGCGGTCGCAAGCGCGCGGCTAAGCAGGCGCAGGCGGAGCGCGCGCGGGAGATCGTCGGCATCCACGACCAGCGCGTCCGGCTCAAGGGTGGCGCGGCCTGCCCAGGCGCGGTCGGTGGCCCATGCGAGTGCGGCTTCGGCATCGGCAAGGTGCGCGGCGGAAGCGGCGAGCGCGGTCGCGTCGAGCCACGGGTTGGCGGCGAGCAGCGCGCGCGCGGCGGTGCGCGCGTAGGCGGGATCGCGATTGGTGGGATCGTCGGCGGTGGGCAGCGCGTGTTCGGCGCAGAGCAGGACGAGATCGGCCTTGCGCGCATGGAGCAGCGGGCGGAGCAGCGTGACCCCGCGCCCGAGCGGCCGCGCGGCCGCGATGCCCGCAAGTCCTTGCGTTCCGGCAGCGCGCGCGAGGCGCATCAGCAGCGTCTCGGCCTGATCGTCGGCATGGTGTGCGGTGAGCAGGAAGGGCACGGCGTGCGCGGCGCACCAGTCGCGCATCAGCCGATAGCGAACGGTGCGCGCGGCGGCGGGAAGCGCGGTGTGCGGCTTGCGACCCTCCCAGATGAGGGTGGCGTGCGGTACGCCAAGGCGGGCGCATTGGGCTGCGACCATCGCGGCCTCGGCAGCGCTTTCGGGGCGCAGGCGATGATCGACGGTCAGCGCTTGAACGCGTCCAGGGAACGCGCGTGCCGCGAGCCAGAGCAGCGCCATGCTGTCCGGCCCGCCGGAGACCGCGACCGCGACCTCGGCCGTGCCGATGGCGGCGAGCGCGGCGGGAGAGAGGGCGAGCGGTGCGGTCAGTTGCACCCGGCGCGGGTGCGCGCGGCATCGAACTGGGGCTTCAGCTCGGGTTTGAGCGTGTCCGCATACACCTTCTCGGCGAGGTCATAGACCTGGCAGGCCTCCTTGGGCTTTTTGAGCTGCATCAGCGACTGCCCGACCCAGAACAGGCTTTCCTGCGCGCGGTCTCCCTTGGGGTTGGCCTTGTAATTATCGAAGTGGGTCCGTGCAGAGACCTCGTAATCCTTGCGCGCGTAATGTGTCCGCCCGAGCCAGTAGCGCGCGTTGCTCGCGAGCTTGTCGCGCGGATATTTGTCGATGAATTCCTGCAATGCGGGTTCGGCCCTGGCCCAATCCTTCGCTTCGACGAAGGCATAGGCGGCCTTGTAGCGGAGTTCGGGGGTGGAGACCGCCGGGCT
>JBBQJX010000393.1:0-1793 GCA_038326295.1 Sphingomonadales bacterium | reverse complement strand
GATACGACCAGGCGCCGCGAGCGGCGCTTCACGCTGGGCTTTGCGGCGGCAACCGCCGGGGCGATCGGCGTGTATGCGTTGATGCTGGTGATCAACATCGTGCGCAGCGGGGGCGCGTGAGCGCGCTTCGCCCGGAAATGCGCAAGGGGACCGCGTGATGGAGAAATCGGGACAATCGATCCTAGAACGCGCGGCTGCGGCCGAGCGCGCCCGGTCGGATGCGGCACCCGCCGCGCCGACCTCGATGCTCGAACGCGCGGCGGCGCGCGGAGTGGGGAAATCACCGCGCCCGATGTCGTTCGCGGAGGCGCAGGCGGCTACCGCTCCGGTCGCGGCTCCACTGCCCGGTGCGGAGTTTGCGCTTCCTGCTGGACCGGCAGCGGTGGAACCGGAGCCAACTTACGCTCCCGCCCCTGCGGCTGCGGCCGAGACGGTCGTGCGTATGCCGCTGACCGCGCCGCCCGCAAGCCCCACGACGCGGGGGCCCCGGCGTGGCACGATCGATCTGGATCGTCTCGCGGCGCGCGGCTACGTCACGCCTGAAACGGCGCAGTCGCTGACCGCCGAGGAATTCCGGCTCGTCAAACGCCAGCTTCTGGCCGAAGTGCAGGCGCGCGGACCGGGCACCGCACGCAATGCCAACATGATCCTCATCGGCTCGGCGATGCCGGGCGAGGGCAAGACCTTCTGCGCGATCAACCTCGCGCTCTCGATCGCCGCCGAGCGCGATCTGACCGTGCTGCTCGTCGATGCGGACGTGTCCAAGCCCGAAATCGTCTCCCGGTTGGGTCTGCAAGGCGGCCCCGGCCTGATCGATGTGGTGGCGGACCGGAGCCTCGATGTGGGCGACTGCATGATCCGCACCAACATCCCCAATTTGACCGTGCTGCCGGCGGGCCGTCCGCATAGTCTCTCGACCGAGTTGTTCGCGTCCGAGCGCATGGACGACATCATGCAGGAAATCGCGCGGCGCTATACCGATCGCGTCATCCTCTTCGATTCGCCGCCCGCACTGGTCACCTCGGCCGCCTCGGTGCTCGCGAGCCATGTGGGACAGGTGGTGTTTGTAGTCGCAGCCGAGATGACGCGCGAGGGCGAGCTCAAGGAAGGGCTGGCGCTGATGTCGTCGTGCCCCAACGTCCAGCTGCTGCTCAACCGCTCGCGCTTTTTCCCCGGCGGCCGCCGGTTCGCGAACGCCGACCTTCACGCGTGATCCCGATGACCAACCGCCAGCGGATCGCCCTGCTGATTGCGGTCGGCGCAACGGGAGTGCACGCGGCGGCGGCGCAATCGGTGCCGCGTCTGCTCGGCGGCGATCGTCGCGACCGGCCGGGGAGCGATTTCGCCGGGCAGGATCCTCTGGGACGCGGCGCGGCGTTCAGCCCTTTTGTCGACACGCTCTTGCGCACCAACATCAGCAACAACGGACGCTTCCGTCTGTACGGCGACCTTTCAGGGGGCGCATCGGGGTTCATCAACCGCGACCGGGTGCAGGGCTCGGGCAATTTCCGCCTGACCTTCCGTCAACCGATCACGGGCTCGAACACCTCGCAGCGCCTGACCGCCAACGGCTTGGGCAAGGCGACCGTCGATCTGGTGCGCAACCGTCTGTTCGTCGATTTCGGGGCGTACGCCACGGTAACGGACCGCGATCTGGGGCAAGGCTTCTCGTTCGACGCGCAGAACGGCAACGGCAATCTCAGCCAGATCTACCTGCTGAGCGTGAAGCCGCGCGTGCAAAAGGAGATCGGTACGCTGGCCATATTCTCGGGCAGCTACAAGGCCGCCTATAC
>JBBQJX010000392.1:0-1812 GCA_038326295.1 Sphingomonadales bacterium | reverse complement strand
GCGCGATCGCGAGCAGCAGCGCCCCCGCCTCGTCGGCGATCTGGCGGGCGAGTTCTGCGTCGGTCATTGGGAGGTCTCCTTGCGACGGCCGACATAGAGCGCCGCTGCCACGTGCGCGAGGGTGACGGCGCGGATCGCCGCCCCTACACACACCCGCAATGTCGCCCTTCGCCTTCCGCGATTTCCGCCTGTTCTGGGCGGCCAAGCTCACCGGCACGATCGGCGCGCTGCTGACCGTGGTGGTGATCGGCTGGCAGGTCTACGATCTGGCGCGCCGCACTATGGCCCCGCGCGAGGCGGCGTTCGTGCTCGGCATGGTGGGCCTCGCCCAGTTCCTGCCGCTGCTGCTGCTCAATCCGTTTGTCGGCCTCGTCGCGGACCGTTTCGATCGCCGCTGGATCGCACGCTTCGCCGGTGCGCTCGAACTCGGCTGCGTCGCCACGCTGGCACTCGGCACGCGCGGCGGATGGATCGGACTGCCCGGCATCTTTGTGGTCGCAGCCCTGCTCGGGGTGGGCCGCGCCTTTGCCGGCCCCGCGCTGACCGCGCTCGCGCCCAACCTCGTCCCCAAGGAAGTGCTGCCCCGCGCGATCGCGATGAACTCGGTCGCCTGGCAGGCGGGCGCGATCCTTGGACCGCCGATGGGCGGCTATCTCTACGCCGCCGCCCCCTTCGCCCCGTACGCCACCGCGACCGCGCTGCTCGCCGTCAGCTTCGTCACTCTGCTCTTCATTCGCCCCGTCCCCCGCCCGCCGCGCTCGCTCGCCGGACCGTTCACGCGCATCCGCGAAGGAGTGCGCTATGTGCGTCATAACCGCGTGGTGCTCGGCGCGATCAGCCTCGATCTGTTCGCGGTCATCCTCGGCGGCGCAACCGCACTGCTGCCGATCTATGCGCGCGACATTCTCCACGTCGGCGCACAGGGCCTCGGCAACCTGCGCGCCGCCCCCGCATTGGGCGCGACCGCGATGGCGATCCTACTCGCACGGCGCTCGCTCGGCGGGCAGGTCGGCCGCAAAATGTTCGTCGCGGTCGCGCTGTTCGGCGCGGGCACGGTCGTGTTCGGCCTCTCCAGATCGATGCCGCTCTCGCTGGTGGCACTCGCCGTGGTGGGCGCGGCCGACATGGTTTCGGTCTATGTCCGCCAGAGCCTCGTCCAGATCCACACCCCCGATGAAATGCGCGGACGCGTCAGCGCGGTCTCCTCGCTGTTCATTTCGGCGTCGAACGAGCTCGGCGAATTCGAGAGCGGGGTCGTCGCATCTGCGATCGGCCCGGTCGCCGCTGCGGTCGTGGGCGGCGTCGGCGCGGTGATCGTCGCGGGGCTGTGGGCGCGCGGCTTTCCCGAGCTGCGCAGCGCCGACCGGCTTGGCGAGCCTGTCCCCGCAGGATAAGCCTGTGCCCTCACCCGGAGTTGCCTGATGAAAGCCGCAAGCGTCCTTCAAACCATCGGCCGCACGCCGCACATCCGCCTCGCCCGCCTGTTCCCCGATCACGAAGTCTGGGTGAAATCCGAGCGCAGCAACCCCGGCGGCTCGATCAAGGACCGCATCGGCATCGCGATGGTCGAGGCCGCCGAGCGCGACGGTCACCTCAAGTCCGGCGGCACGATCATCGAGCCCACCAGCGGCAACACCGGCGTCGGCCTCGCGCTCGCGGCGGCGGTCAAGGGCTACACGCTCATTCTGGTGATGCCTGAAAGCATGTCGGTCGAACGCCGCCGCCTCATGCTTGCGTACGGCGCCACATTCGATCTCACCCCGCGCGAAGGCGGCATGAAAGCCGCCATCGCCCGCGCGCACGAACTTGCCG
>JBBQJX010000391.1:0-1848 GCA_038326295.1 Sphingomonadales bacterium | reverse complement strand
GTCTTCTTCTCGGATGCGGTCTTCGCCATCGCGATCACGCTGCTCGTGATCGATCTGCGCGTACCCGAACATCTGCCCGCGCCGGGCAATGCGGGCCTGACCGGGGCGCTGATCGAGGCCACGCCCCAGCTCGCGGGCTTTGCGATCAGCTTCGCGGTCATCGGCGTGTTCTGGGCCAGCCATCACCGCGCGTTCGCGCTCCTGACCAACGGCGAGGGGCTGCTCGGCCGCAACCTGCTTTTCCTGTTCACGATCGCGCTGATGCCCTTCCCCACCGTGCTCATCAGCCGGTACGCCGCATTTCCCATCTCGCAGCAGGTCTATGCGGCAACGCTGTTTCTCGCGGGCGTCCTCCAGCTCCACCTGTTCCGCCGCGCGCTCACCCCCGGGCACCTCGCGCCCGATGTCGATCCCGCCGACGCCGCCCGTCTGGTGCGCCGCGCCTGGGCGGTCCCCATCGGCCCAGCACTCGCGTTTGCCGTCGCCACCCTCGCGCCCTCGCCGCAAAGCCTGGCGACGCTGCTCGTCATGCCCTTCGTCATCCGCCTTGCGGGCGCAGCCCCGTGGCGGCGGCGGCGGGCGTTGGCCGCTTAACCTTCCCGCGCCTCCACGCTCAGCGCGTGCACCCGCCCGCCCGTCACCAGATCGCCCGCCGCCGCCAGCACCGCGCGCGTGCGCTCCACTCGCGACATCGTGGCGAACGCCTCCGCCCAGACCACCACGCGCATGTGGCTCTCACCCTCAACATTGTGGCCGCCGTGACCGCGGTGCCCCGCGCTCTCGTCGATCACATCGAGGTGAACCGGCGATAGCGCCGCGTCGATCCGCGCGCGCAATTCGTCCGAAACCCAACCCATCGTCACTCCCTTCGTGCCATCCCGCCGCTATATAGGCCGCAGCCATGCCCGATACCCGCTCTCCCCGCCGCGAACGCCTGAACGGCCGCGTGCCTCATGCCGAGCCCCAGCGGTGCGAGGCCGATAGCTGTGCGCAGGAGGGCGAGTTCAAGGCGCCGCGCGACAACCGGGGCGGCACAGGCAAGGAATGGCGCTGGCTCTGCCTCGATCACGTGCGCGCCTTCAACAGTGCCTACAATTATTTCGACGGCATGAGCACCGACGAGATCAGCGACGCGCAGTCGCCCTACCCTGCATGGGACCGCGCGACAAAAGCCTTCGCGTCGAACGGCTATGCCGACCGGCTCAATTTCGAGGATGCAACCGAGCTGATGCGCCTGCGCTTCGGCGCGCGCGCGTTTGAGGCCGCCCGCGCTCGCGGCGGCAAGCCGATCAGCCCCGCCGATCACGCCGCGCTTACCGCACTCGAACTCGATGGGCGCGCCAGCCACGCCGACATCCGCAAGCGCTATGCCGACCTCGTGCGCCGCTACCATCCCGACAGGAACGGCGGCGACCGGACGCACGAGCATCGGTTGCGGGCGGTGATCGACGCCTATACCCAGCTCAAAAGCAGCGCGGCGTTCGCCGCCTCCGCCTGAAGGTTTTCCCGATGCAAAGCGATTTCACCACCACGCTGGATCGCGCGGACACCGTGCTCAGCGCCCCCGACATCGAGGTGGACGCGCGCCAGACCTTCGGTGTGGACGTTGACTGGAAAATCCCTGCGTTCAGCGCGGCGGACGAGCGTGTGCCCGATCTCGATCCCAACTACGTCTTCGATCCCGAAACCACGCGCGCCATCCTCGCAGGCTTCGCGTTCAATCGCCGCGTGATGATCCAGGGCTATCACGGCACGGGCAAATCGACGCACATCGAGCAGGTTGCGGCGCGCCTCAACTGGCCGTGCGTGCGCATCAATCTGGATTCGCACATCAGCCGCATCGATCTG
>JBBQJX010000390.1:0-1858 GCA_038326295.1 Sphingomonadales bacterium | reverse complement strand
GGTTGCGCCGCCACCGGCCGGGGCGCCAGGCCGTGCAGCGGCAACCAGGTTTTGATCATCACGAAACCGACAGTGAGCACGGCGACGGACGCGGTCGCCCACAACAGCCAGGCCGACCAGCCGAAGCGGTCCGGGACGAAGGCCGCCGCCGCGCCGGGCGTGGCGCCCTGCGCCTCTTGCGCGGCGAGCCAGTCGTCGTAGCCGGCGCGCTGCCCCGGGTCTGACAATACTTCGTAGGCCTGGTTGATGGCCGCCATCACCGTGGCGGCCGCGCTCTTGCCGGCGTGCTTGTCGGGATGGAATTTCTGCGCCAGCCGACGGTAGGCCATGCGCACGCGCTCGGGCGAGGCGCGGCGGTCCACCCGCAAAGTTTCGTAATGGCTGTGGCAGCGGTGTTTGGTCATTGGCCGGACGCGTCAGCCGCAAACGATAACAGCGCCGGCGCGCTTCGAAAACCACCGTGCGCCAAAAACACTAGCCTTTGGCCTGCGCCTTGCGGTCGTCCACCACCCGCTGCGCCGACGCTCGATCCGATACCAGCTTGATGTAAGGCTTATAGTCCACGCCGCCGGCCACCAACAGGTCTTCTCCGAACGCCGACTTGCTGGCCATGCCGATCAGCGGCAGGCTGCAAAAGCCGCTGCAGTCGGCCATGGTGAAGGTATCGCCCGCCACGTAGGGCGAGAACTTCGCCAGCCGCTTGAACGCCGCGATGTGCTGCTCGAGCTGCTTGCGGACGCGCGCCAGGTTGCCCTCACTCAGCGCCGGTGCGCCGAAGAAGGCGGCGCCGTACAGCTCGCGCGCGACGAGTTCGAGGTGCAGTTCGACGAACGTCACCAGTTCGCGAACCTTGGCCTGTTGCCAGGGGTCGGCGGGCAACAGGCGCGGTTCGGGCTGGATCGCCTCGAGGTATTCGACGATCACCGCGCTCTCGCACAGCGATCCGCGCTCGGTGCGAATGAACGGCACCTTGCCGAGCGGCGAGCACTTCAGCGTTTCCTCGTCTGTCGCGCCGGTCGGACAGTGTTCTTCCACGAACGGGATGCCCTTCTCGAGCAGGACGAGCTTGACCTTGCAGTAGTAGTTGGAGATCGAGAAACCGCTGAGAGTGATCATGGCGATGGGGGACGGGGGGATACAGGAGATCGCAAGACGGCGAACCCGCAACCGAAACGGCCGGCGCGAGGGACAGGCACATGCTACCGGGATTTTAGGGACTGGGCCGCGCCCTATCTACCACCTGCGAGACAAGGGGACATCTCCCTTCGTGGCGAGCCACCTCACGCAACCCCACGCAACCCCAAGCCAGCCCGGAAACGGCGCACCCGGCCCACTAGGCCCTGACGTCGCGCCGCGCCCGCGCCGCGCGCAGCGCACGCGTAACGCCCCCCGCCGCGGCCACGCCGCACCACCCGAGGAAGCCCGCCGCGATCCCGCTCGCATGCGCGAGCGGCGCAACGTCGACACCCAGCAGCGAATTTGGCCGTAGCGCGAGATCCCAGGGTGCTTCCAGCAGCACCTTGGCCAGCGTGCCCGCCAGCAACGCCGCGCCGATCAGGCGATGCCGCGAGGCTTGCGAGCGGGTGAGCGCCGGCACCACCGGGGCGCGGTACAGCGCCCCCTTGGATGGGTGCGCCGCCGGCTCGTCCAGGCTGGTCATCGCCCAAGGTCCCTCGGTGATGCGCGACGGGTCGATCGGCGTCGTCTTCCGGGTCAGTTCCGTCGACACGCCATCGAGTGCCCCGCCAAGCTGCGCACGGCCGGCGCCGAATGCGCGCGGCCAGGCGAGGGTCAACCCGAGCACGAACGTCCCCGCGTGGAGCACGCCGGACAATCCGCCATAGTGCTGCATCGTTTG
>JBBQJX010000389.1:0-1861 GCA_038326295.1 Sphingomonadales bacterium | reverse complement strand
CGCGCTCGGCATCGCGCGCGAGCGTGAGACGGGGACGTGGGAAAGCGGCCTCACGCTGCCAATCCGTGGCGGCGAGGCGCTGGCGGGGCGCATCCTCCCGTATGCCGCGCTCGGCACCGCGCAGGGCGCGCTGGTGCTGGCGGCGGGGGCGCTGCTGTTCGATCTGCCGATGCCGCCCGGCGTGTGGGCGCTGGTGGCGCTGCTGCCGCTGTTCGCCGCCGCGCATGTCGCACTCGGCCAGGCGATCGCGGCGCGCGCCGCGAACCAGCTCGCCGCGCTGCAGGGGGCGGTTGCTTTCTATCTGCCCGCGATGCTGCTTTCAGGGTTCCTGTATCCGTTCGAAACGCTGCCAGGCTGGGCGCGCGCGCTAGGATCGCTGTTCCCGCTGACGCACTTCATCCGCGCGGCGCGTGGCGCGGTGCTGCGCGGCGACGATGCGGCGCGGGTGCTCGCGCAGGGGTGGCCGATCCTCGCTTTCCTGGCAGCCATGATCGTGGTCGCGCTCGCGGCGCGCGCACGGCGGATGGATTGAGCGCGTAACCAAACGCCATCGGCGGGCGAAGAGCCAGGTGACCACGCGGTAACGGCCGTGTGGTCACCCCTTCCAACTCCTCGAGGTCCGCTCATGCTTCCGATCCGTCTCGCCCTTGCCGCTGCCGTCGCGGCCGCAGTTGCCGTATCCCCCGCCTACGCGGCCGAATTCCGGAATTTCGATCGCGCCACCTTCGATGCCGCGCAGGCTGCCGGTCGCCCGACGCTGGTCGATGTCCACGCGTGGTGGTGCCCCGTCTGCGGCTCGCAGGCCCGCACAATCAAGGCGGCCACCGCCGATCCCAAGTTCGACAAGCTGCTGGTGCTCCGCATCGATTATGACAAGCAGAAGCCCGAATGGTCGAGCTTCGGTGTGACCAAGCAGGCGACGCTGATCGCCTTCAAGGGCGGCCATGAGGTGAGCCGCCTCTCCTTCCAGACGGACAAGGCCAAGGTGGCCGCCGTCCTCGCCGCCGCGGTCAACTGACCCCGTGGCGGACGCGCTCAA
Source organism: Sphingomonadales bacterium (assembly GCA_038326295.1). GTDB lineage: Bacteria > Pseudomonadota > Alphaproteobacteria > Sphingomonadales > Sphingomonadaceae > JAVVHE01. The sequence goes on along the minus strand of JBBQJX010000389.1, from coordinate 822 downwards.
CCCCGCGCTCGCCTATGCGGCGGGCGCGCTCACTATCCTGAGCCCATGTGTGCTGCCGCTCGTCCCGATCGTGCTCGGCTCGGCCGCGCAGAAGCACCGCTTCGGGCCGCTGGCGTTGGCGGCCGGACTGGTCGTGTCGTTTACCGGCGTCGGCTTCGCGGTCGCCACGCTGGGTGCTGGCGCGGGGCTGGATAGCGAAGCGGTACGCGCGTTCGGCGCGGTCATCCTCGTGTTCGTCGGCGCGGTGCTGATGTTGCCCGTCCTCCAGCGCGCGACCGAGCGGATCGCGGCACCGCTCTCGCGCTGGGCGGGCGAGCAGCAGGCGGGCCTCGACCGCTTCGGGCTTGCGGGCCAGGCAGGGATCGGCGTCCTGCTCGGCCTGGTCTGGAGCCCGTGTGTCGGCCCGACGCTCGGCACCGCGACGGTGCTGGCAGCCGAAGGCAAGAACCTGGCCGGGGTCGCGGTGGTGATGGCGGGCTTCGGCGCGGGCATCGCCTCGGTGCTGCTGCTGCTGGCGCTGGCCACGCGCGGCTTCCTTGCACGCTGGCGTGGGCGGCTGATGAGCGCCGGGGGCAGCGGCAGACGCGTGCTGGGCGGGCTGGTGATCGCGGTCGGCCTGCTGATCCTGACGGGCGGCGACCGGGTGTTCGAGGCGGCGGTCGTCCAGGCGTCCCCGGATTGGCTGACCGACCTGACCACATCGGTCTGACGCCGCTCGCTTCCGCCGCTGTACGCATGGCGCATCGCCCGCCCCCCCGATTTCATCGCCGCCATGGCCCATGGCACGCACGATTTCGCCCCCGATCCGCGCAACGATGCGAT
>JBBQJX010000388.1:0-1901 GCA_038326295.1 Sphingomonadales bacterium | reverse complement strand
TCGAGGTTCCGGTGACGGCCGCCCATGTGCTTGGCGTGGGCGACCTCGCTCCGCTCCACCGCGATCCGTTCGATCGGCTGATGGTAGCGCAGGCGAAGGTGGAGGGGCGGCGGTTCCTTACCACCGACCGTCTGCTGGCAGGCTATGGGAATTGGGTGGAGGTGGTTTGAGCCCCTACTCCGCCGCTTCTGCCAGCCCGAGCCCCAGGATTTCGGCGCGGCAGTCCATCATCGTCTGGCTGGCGCGCGCGATGGCGTTGGTCCAGTAGAAGTCCTCGATGGGGAGGCGGATTGGACCGGTGCCTAGGGGGTCGCCGCCGGTGGGCGCGGTCCACGTGGCGGGGGCGATGCCTTCGCGGGCGAGGTGGGGCCATTCCTGCGCGATGCGGGCGCGCAGGGCGGGCTCGTCATCGTACGGGAGTGGGGTTCCGAGCACGTCCGATAGCGCGCGGGCGATGGCCCAGTCGGCGCGGGCTTCGCCCGGCGGGAAGACGGCGCGGCGGCCACGCTGCACGCGGCCTTCGAGGCTGACGTAGGTGCCGTCCTTCTCGGTATAGGCGGCGGCGGGGAGGATGACGTCGGCATGCGCGACACCCGCGTCGCCATGCGTGCCCACGAAGACGGTGAAGGCGCTGCGGACGGCGGGGGCGAGTTCGTCGGCGCCGTGGAGGAACAGCGCGGCGGGGGGTCGGGCAGCGAGCGCGGCGACACCGCCCTCGCTGACGAGCCCGATATCGAGGCCGCCCACCCGCGCGGCGGCGGTGTGCAGCACGTTATAGCCGTTCCATCCGTCGCGCATCAGCGGCAGCGCGGCGGCGGCGGCGGCGACGCCGGGGAGCGCGAGCGCGCCCAGCCCCAGGATCGCGGCGGGGCGCTGCGCGGCGGCGAGCGCATCCGCGACCACCTGGGGAAGGCTCCCGAGCAGCACGATGTCGTTGCCCAGCCACTCGACCGGGTAGGTCAGATCGATCTCGTCGCCGATTGCCCAGATGCGGGCGCCGCGCCGGACCGCCTTGCGGATGCGCGTGTTGACGAGCGGGGCTTCCCAGCGCGGGTTGGCACCCACGAGCAGGATCGCATCGGCGGTCTCGATCCCCGCGATGGTCGAATTGAACAGGTAGGATCCGCGGTTGGCGGCATCGAAGGCCACCCCGTCCTGGCGGCATTCGTGGCGGGTGGAGCCGAGCGTGCGGATCAGGTCTTTCCAGGCGACCATGTCCTCGACCGCGAGGAGATCACCCGCGACATAGGCGATCTGGTCGCCGGAGAGGCCGGCGAGGCCGCGCGCGACGGCGGCGAAGGCTTCGGGCCAGCTGGCGGCGCGCAGCTTGCCGTTCTCGCGGATGTAGGGCCGGTCCAACCGGCGGCGCGACAGCCCATCGACCGCGAAGCGCGTCTTGTCGCTCGCCCACTCCTCGTTCACGTCGTCGTTCACCAGCGGCAGCACGCGCATCACCTGCGGGCCGCGTGCGTCCACCCGGATGTTGGTGCCCACTGCGTCCATGACGTCGACGCTCTCGGTATGGCGCAGCTCCCACGGGCGCGCCTCGAACGCGTAGGGCTTGGAAGTGAGCGCGCCGACGGGGCACAGATCGATGACGTTGCCCGACAGTTCGGACGTGACGGCTTTCTCCAGATAGGAGGTGATCTGCATGTTCTCGCCGCGCCCGATCGCGCCGATTTCCTCGACCCCCGCGACTTCCTGCGCGAACCGCACGCAGCGTGTGCAGTGGATGCAGCGCGTCATGACCGTCTTGATCAGCGGCCCCATGTATTTCTCGGTGACGGCGCGCTTGTTCTCGTCGAAGCGGGTGAAGCCGCGACCATAGCCCATCGCCTGATCCTGCAGATCGCACTCGCCGCCCTGATCGCAGATCGGGCAATCGAGCGGGTGGTTGATGA
>JBBQJX010000387.1:0-1905 GCA_038326295.1 Sphingomonadales bacterium | reverse complement strand
ATAGCAGGCGCGGAACTGCTTTTCGGTCACGTCGCCATAATAGCCCTTCAGCTTCTGCTTGGCGCGCAGCTGCAGGCCGAAGTCGGAAACCTTGCCCTTGCGGCGCTGGCCGTGCTGGCCGGGGCCATATTCACGCTTGTTGACGGGCGATTTGGGGCGGCCCCAAATATTCTCACCCATCCGGCGATCGAGCTTGTACTTGGCGCTTTGGCGCTTCGACATAAATCTTCCTTTGCAATTGCCAACAACGACCGCGCACCCGGCACGGGCACGCGATATCCCGGTCATCGCTCTGTTTTGATCTGATCGGGATCGCACCCGTGATCGAAACAGGGCCACCGCTTCACCGGGGTGCGGGGCCATTTGCGAAGGCGGGCGGGTAGCGACAGGGTGCAGATGAGTCAAGCTGGGATGACTCAAGCTGGACAGGCCCGCCATGTGCCGTCAAAAGCCCGTCGCATGACCGACACGATCCTTGCTGGCCCCGATTGCACCACCATGGCGGAGGTCCGCGCCGGCGTCGACCAGGTCGATCGCGAGCTGATCGCCCTGCTCGATCGGCGCTTTGCGTACATGGCCGCCGCCGCGCGGATCAAGCCGACGCGTGACAAGGTGCGCGACGAAGCCCGCAAGGCCCAGGTGATTGCGAATGCCCGCGCTGAGGCCGCACGCCTCAACCTGCCCGCCGACTCAATTGCGACGCTATGGAACGATCTGGTCGAAGCCTCGATCGCCTATGAGCTGGATTTGTTCGACCAGCGCTGAACGCTGCCCGTCCATACCAGCTCCGGACGCGATCAGTTCGCGCGGTTGCCCCGCACGTTGCCATCAACGTCGCCGCCCTGATCCCATTCTTCCTGAAGCTTGCAGATGCGCGAAGGAATACGTGACGCCGAATTGGCATCGAGGCGGCAGACCTTGCGTGGCTTTTTCGGCTTGGCGGCCTTTTCCTCCTTGGGCGGAGCCACCGTGGGCTCTTCGGCTGCGGCCAGCACCGGCATGGCGAGCAACGCCAGAAAAGCGATCATGAAACGCATGGGCCGAATCTCCACCAACTGATTGAATTCAGATAATCTTGGTTGTCGCCCGCCGCGCCGTCAACCCGTCAACTGCGATCACGCGGTTTATCCAGCGCTGATAGCACACCGCGCATCGTGCGCACCTCCTGGCTTGACCAGCCTGGCTTGGTCAACAGCGTGCGCAGCGTCCTGCGGGTCACGTGCGTGCGATCGGGCGGGAAGTAAAATCCGGCGGCCGCCAGCATCCCATCGATCTGCTGGATCATCCCCTCCAGCTCCTCATGCGGGGCGGCCTCGGGCATGTCGGTGGCAGGTGGACTGGCGAGCGCCACGCCCTTGCTCCACTCATAGGCAACAAGAATCACTGCCTGCGCCAGGTTGAGCGACCCAAATGCAGGGTTGATCGGCACCGTGATGATCGTGCGGGCAAGCGCCACATCGTCGGTTTCCAGCCCCGCCCGCTCCGGCCCGAACAGGATCGCCGCGCGCTCCGGCGACGCATGAATGTCGCGCGCTGCATGTTCGGGTGTGACGACGGGCTTGGTCACGCCGCGCTTGCGCACCGTTGTGGCATAAACCTGCGCGCAATCCGCCACCGCATCCGCCACGCTGTCGAAAACGGTCGCCTCTTCCAGCACGATATCGGCGCCTGATGCTGCCGGTCCCGCCGACGGATTCGGCCAGCCGTCCCGCGGGCTGACCAGGCGCAGCTCTGCCAGGCCGAAATTCAGCATCGCCCGCGCCGCCTTGCCGATATTTTCGCCCAATTGCGGGCGGACGAGCACGATGACGGGGGGCGGGGCAGTGGCTGGTGACACGCTCACCCCCGACCAGCCTCATTGATGGGGGCCACCTCAGTCACATGGCCAACCTCGGTGACATTGCC
>JBBQJX010000386.1:0-1922 GCA_038326295.1 Sphingomonadales bacterium | reverse complement strand
GGCGCTTGCGGGGTGCACCGTGGGGCCGAACTATCGTGCGGGCGTGGTGCCCACCCCGCCCGCCTATGCGGAGGCGCATGCCGAGGTGACGGGCGAGGTGCCCGCGCGCTGGTGGGCGGGGCTGGGCGATCCGGTGCTGAGCGGGCTGATCGAGCGCGGGCTGGCGCAGAACCTCGATCTGGCGGCGGCGGCGAGCCGGGTGCGCGAGGCGCGACTGAGCGTGCGCGAGGCGCGTGCGGGGCTGTTCCCCAGCGTGGACGCGACGGCGGGAGCGCAGCGGACGAAGATTTCGAAGAATGGCGGGTTCGGAGCGATCGCCGGATCGTTCGGCGGGGGCGGCGGTGGTGGTGGTGGGACGCCGACGATCGGCGTGCCCGGCAACGTCATCGACACCTGGTCGGTGGGCTTCGATGCGAGCTGGGAGCTGGACCTGTTCGGCGGCGTGCGTCGACAGCTGGAGGGAGCGCGCGCGCGGGTGGAGAGCGCGCAGTGGAGCCGGGCGGCGACCGCGGTGAGCGTGGCGGCCGAGATCGCGGACGATTATTACCAGCTGCGGCTGTTGCAGCGGCGCGCGGCGATCGCGCGGGCCGAGCTGGCGCGCGAGCGTCGGACGCTGGGCATCATCCGCGCGCGCGGCAATGCGGGGCTGACGCCCAATGTGGATGTGACGCGGCAGCGCGTGCAGATCGCGACGGCCCAAGCCTCGCTGGGGCCGATCGAGGCGGAGGGGCGCGCGCTGGTGCATGCGCTGGGCGTGCTCGTGGGGGGTACGCCGGGCACACTGCTGCCGCTGTTCGACACGCAGGTCGAGGCCGAGCGGGCGGGCGCGCTGCCGCCCGCCGTGCTGCCGCCGGGCGTGCCGGTGGGGCTGCCATCGGACTTGCTCCGCCGCCGGCCCGACATCCGGCGGGCCGAGCGCGAGCTGGCGGCATCGACGGCGGACATCGGCGTGGCGGTGGCGGACCTGTATCCCAGGTTCACGATCACGACGCCGTTCCAGTTCCTGTCCACGGGCCTGAGCGACCTCTTTCAGGGGAATAGCGTGCAGGCCACCGTGGGCGGGAGCATCAAGTTCCCGCTGCTCGATTTCGGGCGGCGACGCGCGGGGGTGGGGCAGCGGCGCGAGACGGCCGAGCAGGCGTATATCGCGTACCAGCAGGCGGTGCTGGGGGGCCTGCGCGAGACCGAGGATGCGCTGGCGCGGCTGCGCATCGAGCGCGCGCGGCGCGAGACGCTGGCGCGCGGAGTGCGCGACGCGCAGGCGACGATCGATGCGGTCGGTGCGCAGTATAAATATGGGCTGACCGATCTGACGATCGTGCTCGAGGCGCAGCTGGCGCTGTTCCAGGCGCAGGACAATCTGGCGCAAAGCGAGGGCACGATCAGCCGCCAGACGGTGGCGCTTTACAAGGCGCTGGGCGGCGGATGGCAGGCGCTGGGGCCGGTGGGGGCGCGGGGACAGCTAACCTATTTCCCCGGCGAGGGCGATCGGGGAAGCGAGCGCAATCCAGGAAACAGGTAAGCTGTCCCGCTTACCGCGTTCAAGATTCCTCGCAGCGTCCGGTAAATTCGGTTGCGGCGTCGATATGGATGACCCGGGTACGGCGATCGTAATCGATGCGGGGCTTGTTCATCCCGTTCATACGGTATCTGCCGGTGATCCTGTCGGGATTCACCATCAGGTCTTCGATCGGCCACCATCCGTCTGCGCCGCCCGAGTGGATCGGCGATACCAGCTGTCCCGCGGGACGAACACGCCCGAGCCCGTCAGAAATCTCGATTTCTGTGATTGGGCGTGGAATGTTGACCCCTGTTCTGGGGTGATGTGCGTTTAAATTTGACCCCTCCCCGGGGCGTGTTGGTGGCCAGATCGGCGGCTTGGATGAGCTGCGGATCGAGACGGGGATGTTGGTTTTGGAGAC
>JBBQJX010000385.1:0-1929 GCA_038326295.1 Sphingomonadales bacterium | reverse complement strand
GGCTGAAATAAGCGCCATGCGGTTCCGCGCAACCGCCGTGATGCTTGCCGCCGCGCGGCGCGGCTGGTAGCCGCGCCCCAGCACCCCCATATCAGGACAGCCCATTCCCATGGCCGAAACCGACCTCCTTGCCGAACCCGGCGATCATGACGACGCAGCCGACGCGAGCAACGGGGCCAACGGCCTCGATCAGATGCCACAGGTGCGGATCGTCGCGCAGTACGCCAAGGACCTCTCCTTCGAGAACCCCAATGCGCCGCGCAGCTTCAACGCGCAGGCCGAGGGCAAGCCGCCGCGAATCGACGTTTCGGTCAACGTCAACGCGCGCAAGGCCACGGACGATCTGTTCGAGGTCGAACTCAAGATCAACGTCGACGCGAAGAACGACGAGTACGCGCTCTTCGCGGTCGAGCTGCTGTATGCGGGCCTGTTCGCGCTCAAGAACGTGCCCGAGGAAGCGCTCGAGCCTTTCCTGATCGTCGAGGCTCCCCGCCTCATCTTCCCCTTCGCCAGGCGGATCGTCGCGGACGCGACGCGTGATGGCGGCTACGCGCCGCTCATGCTCGATCCGATCGATTTCGCATCGATGTATCTGGCGCGCATGAACCAGGGTGCAGCGGGCGGAAGCGACATCACCGAGGGCGGGCGGGCCTGAGCGCCCCCCAAACCCCGGACACGGTAATCGCAGCCGAACGACGCTGGACCGAGGTGTACAAGGCGAACGACGCGGATGGCCTCGCGGCGCTGCTGACGGCGGACTTCCTCTACACCAGCCCGCTGGGCGAGGTGGTGAACCGCGAAATCTATCTCGACAATCTGCGCGGCCGCACGGTGTTGATGCGCGCGGTGGAGCCGAGCGGGGAACTGGTGCGATTCCACGGCGATACCGCCGTGCTGACCGCGCTGTGGACCCTGGACGAAAGCTCTCGCGGCACGCGCTTCAAGGGGCCGGTGCGGATCATCCGCGTGTGGGTGTGGAAGGACGATCGGTGGCTGGCGGCGGCATTCCAGGTAACGAACGTGAAGGCGAAGGCCTGAGGCTCGCCCACCCATGAACCTCGTCCGCGCCACCGCCACGATCGGCGGGCTCACGCTGGTCTCGCGTATTCTGGGCTTCGTGCGCGATCTGCTGATGGCGCGCTTCATGGGCGCGGGGTTCGCGTCGGACGCGTTCCTCGTCGCGTTTCGGTTGCCCAATTTGTTCCGCGCGCTGTTCGCCGAGGGCGCGTTCTCGGCGGTGTTCGTGCCGATGTTCAGTCGCAAGATCGGCGAGGCGGGGGGCGATACCGCCCCCGCGCGCGATTTTGCCGAGCAGGTGCTTGCCGTTCTCGCGCCGCTGTTGCTGGCGTTCACGGCGTTGGCGCTGATCGCGGCGGGGCCGGTGGTGTGGGCGATGACGGGCGGCTTTCGCGATGGCACGCCCGAGAAGCTCGCGCTGACCACCGAATTCACGCGGCTCACCTTTCCGTATCTGATGCTGATCAGCCTCGCCTCGCTGTTCGGCGGCGTGCTGAATTCGCTCGGGCGCTTCTGGGTCAACGCGGCGACGCCGGTGCTGCTCAACCTGTGCCTGATCGCGGGGCTGACGATCTTTCGCGGGGCGGACGATATCTCGACCGCGCGCGGCCAGGCGGTTGCGGTGACGATCGCGGGCATCGCGCAATTCGCGTGGGTGGCGTGGGCGAGCGCGCGCGCGGGTCAGCCGCTGCGGCTGCGCTGGCCCCGGCTCACCCCGCAGGTCGGGGCGTTGCTGCGCGTGATCGCCCCCGCCGCGCTCGGCGCGGGCGCGTCGCAGGTCAATCTGCTCATTTCCACGCTGCTCGCGGCGCGCTTCCTGCCGCAGGGATCGGTGAGCTATGTTTATTATGCGGACCGGCTGAACCAGTTGCCGCTGGGGATGGTGGGGGTTGGCGTGGGCACCGCGATCCT
>JBBQJX010000384.1:0-1936 GCA_038326295.1 Sphingomonadales bacterium | reverse complement strand
GCGGGTGAACACCTCGCTCAGCTACACCCACATCTGGGGGCGCGATCAGATCGCGTATTTCCCGGCGAATCGTGGTGTGGCCTTCAATGCGGATGGGTTCAATCCCTACATCCCCCTTATCAACGGCTTCGGGAATGTGGTCGCGCTGAACCAGTCGCGCGCGACCAATTATGACGGCATCTATTTCAGCGCAGAGAAGCCCTACACCGCCGCTTCGCCGTGGAATGTCACAGTGGCCTACACGGTGAGTTTCTCAAGCGAACGCGGCTACGGTTTCAACTTCGATCATCCCAACGTCGCCGCGCAGCCCTTCCTGCCCAATTCGGGCAACGAGCGGCACCGCGTCGTCGTATCGGGCCTAACGGACCTGCCCTGGGGCATCCAAGGATCGACATTGATCACCGTCGCCTCGGGCACTCCGTACTTCGTCATCGATGCGAGCAAGGGCTTCGGTGGGCGCGATATCGTGTTGTCGAACGTGGGGGACACCGACTATTTCGCGCAGATCGATGCGCGACTGGCCAAGACGATCAAGGTGCGCGGCGTCGGCGTCCGCCTCCAGGCCGAAGTGTTCAACCTGTTCGACAAGGCAAATTATCAGGGTTATGACGGGTTCATCGCGAGACTGCCCGAAGTGAACAAAAACTTCGGCCAGCCGAACTTCACCGCCGGACCACCGCGCACCTTCCAGTTCGGCGCGCATCTGAGCTTCTGATGATCGATCTTTCCCGCCGCGAAGCGCTGGTTTCGCTCGCGGCGGGATTGGCGGCAGCGGCCGCGCCCGCTCCATACGCGATCGTCGTACTGCCACCCATAATCAAAGACATCGAACGGCGTACCTTCGCCTACTTCTGGGAGACCACTCACCGCGCCAACGGCCTCGCGCCCGATCGATGGCCCTCGGCGCCCTTCGCCAGCATCGCCGCCACCGGCTTCGCGCTGACCGCGTGGCCGATCGGGGTGGTGCGCGGCTGGATCACGCGCGACCAGGCGCGTGCGCGCACGCTCGCGGCGCTGCGCTTTTTCTGGAACGCGCCGCAGGGCGATGCGCGCTCGGGCATGACGGGCCACAAGGGCTTTTTCTATCACTTCCTCGATCTCGCTCACGGTCGCCGAGCGGGCCGCAGCGAACTCTCCTCGGTCGATACCACCCTGCTGCTCGGCGGCATCCTGTTCGCGGGCCAATGGTTCGATCACGCCCACCGCGACGAACGGGAAATCCGCGACCTCGCCGCCAAAGTCTACGCCCGTGTCGATTGGCGCTGGATGCAGGCCCGCCCGCCGCGCATCGCCATGGGCTGGCGCCCCGAGAGCGGCTTCATCGCGCGCGACTGGACCGGCTACAACGAGGCGATGCTCGTTTACATCCTCGCGCTGGGCGCGCCGGAGTTCGCGGTCGAGCCCGACGCCTGGTCCGCGTGGTGCGCCACCTACGGCGCGAGCTGGCGCGGCGAGGGGGCGGCCCGGCACCTCGCCTTCGCCCCGCATTTCGGCCATCAATACAGCCACATGTGGGTCGATTTTCGCGGCATCCGGGACGCCGCGATGCGCGAGGCCGGCATCGATTATTTCGAGAACAGCAGGCGGGCCACCTACGCCCAGCGCGCCTATGCGATCGCCAATCCGATGGGGTGGGACGGCTATTCGGCGGACATCTGGGGCCTGACCGCCTGCGACGGGCCGGGCCGCGCGCATGTGACAGTCGGGCGCGAGGTGAGGACGACAAGAGGATATTCCGCGCGGGGACCGGTCTCTTTCCCCGATGGCTTCGACGATGGCACACTTGCGCCTACCGCCGCGATCGCCTCGTTACCGTTCGCTCCGGAAATCGTGATCCCGGCGGCCCAAGCCATGCGCCGGGTTCACGGGTCGCGTATTTATGGACGATATGGCTTCGTCGATTCGTTCAATCCCACATTCCGCGCTGTGGACGCCC
>JBBQJX010000383.1:0-1941 GCA_038326295.1 Sphingomonadales bacterium | reverse complement strand
GAGCAGGCGGCGATCAGCTTCAACGGCGGCCACGGCTATGGCGGGGCGGCGATCCACCACTATGCCGTGTGGCCGCGCTTCCACGCCGCCGATTTCACGATGGCGAGCGATCACGGGCGGGGGCTGGACTGGCCGTTCGGTTACGAGACGCTGCGACCTTATTACGACCGCATCCAGGAGGAAGTTGGCATTTCGGGCGATGCCGCGCGGGAGAAATGGCGACCGCCCGGCGCGCCCTATCCGCTGCCGCCGGGCCCGAGCTTTCCGCAGGGGGAGGCGATGGCGCGCGGGTTCGCCGCGCGCGGGCTCGCCACCGCGCCGCTGCCGCTCGCGATCCTGACCGAGCCGTACAAAGGCCGCGCATCGTGTCTTTGGGACGGCTGGTGCGACGCGGGCTGCCCGATCGGCGCGCTCGCCAACCCGCTCGTCACCTACATCCCGCGCGCGGTGAAAGCCGGTGCTGTGTTCCGTGCGGGCATGCATGTGACGCGCGTGCTGACCGATCCATCGGGCGGGCGCGCAACCGGGGTGGAATATGCCGACCCGACCGGCGCACTACACACCCAGCACGCCCGCGCGGTGATCCTCGCCGCCTTTGCCATCGAGACGCCGCGCATCCTGCTGAACTCGGCCGCGCCCAGGCATGCCAACGGGCTGGGCAACGCGAGCGGCCTGGTCGGCGCGTATCTGATGAGCCACCCCTCGATCGTCCAGTTCGGGATGTTCGACGAGGATATGCAGAATTATCTGGGCTTCACCGGTGGCCAGCTTCTGAACCAGGACCATTTCGGCAAGACCGCAACGCCCGGCGCGCTCGGCAGCCGCCAGTGGATGATCGCGCAGGCGTTGAAGCCCAACGATCTGCTCGGGATCGCGATGAGCCGCCCCGATATCGTCGGCCCCGCGCTCGCGCCGTTCATGCACAAGGCCGCGCGCGGGCTGGGCAACATGGTGGCGCTGTGCGAGGCGCTCCCCGATGCGACCAATCGCGTCTCCCTTTCCACCGCGAAGGACGCGCACGGCTTGCCGCTCGCGGAGGTGACGCACCGCTACGGAGCGGACGGCAAGGCGCTGATCGCGGCCGCCGCCATCGAGGGCGAGGCGGTGATGAAGGCGGCGGGCGCGCGCGAGGCGTGGCATGGGCCCATCGGTGGCCAGCACTTGATGGGCGGCTGCGTGATGGGCACCGATCCCGCGCGCTCGGTCACGGACGGCTCTGGTCGCCTGCACGATCTGCCCAATGTGATCGTCGCGGGGCCGGGGCTGTTCCCCACCGCCTCTGCGGTCAATCCCACCTTCACCGTCCACGCGCTAGCGCTGCGCTCGGCCGACGCGATGGTGCGCGACTGGGCGGCGTTCGCCTGAACGAGGGGAGCTTCGGTGCCTGGTGGTGCTCCGTGGACACACCCCGCAGGCTGCGAACCCGCTTGCCGCGTGCCCCGTTGACGTAGTTGATTATTCAACTAGCCTTCGTTTTGGGATTGGCTTTTGGGCAGGGAGACGGGCGATGGCGGGACGGCGCTGGGTTTCGGGTTTTGCGATTGCAGTGACGCTTGGCGGGGCATCGGTAGCGGCGATGGCGCAGGTGGCTGCGGTGCCCTCGCCCGCGCCGACGAGCCCGGCGGCCGACGACGCCAACCGATCGCTGCTGAGCGGAGAGATCGTGGTGACCGCGCAGAAGCGCTCGCAGAATGTCCAGAATGTGGGCATCGCGGTTACCGCCTATTCGGGCGATCAGCTGCGCGAGCTCGGTGTGCGCGACAGCACAGACATCTCCACGGTTACGCCCGGCGTGCACATCAGTGGCAACCTCGCGGGGCAGAACACGCAGTTGACTATCCGTGGCGTCACGCAGAACGATTACAACGACATCGTCGAGGCCCCCAACGCCGCCTATCTGGACGAGGGATATATCGCGGTGGCGCAGGGGCAGACGTTCGC
>JBBQJX010000382.1:0-1942 GCA_038326295.1 Sphingomonadales bacterium | reverse complement strand
GCGATGGTGAAAGCGAATCCCTGGCGCTGGCGGCGCGCGGCGGCTTCGGGACCCGAGGTGAATATCCCGCACGGCACGTCCGCGGCATGCGCGGCGGCGAGGATCGTGGTGATCCCGGCTTCGAGCGCATCCGCGCCGATGCACAGCCCGAGATCGCCCGGTCCGATAAAGATCATGTCCACGCCCGGCACCGCCGCAATTGCCGCCGCCTGCTCGAGCCCGGCGCGCGTTTCGATCATGACCGCGACCAGTGTCTGATCGTCCGCCGCGACATAGGACGGAAAATCGCGTAGCGGACGAATGCCACCGCCCGAACGCGCGCCGCGCGGCGGGAAATGCGCCGCGCGCACCGCCGCCGCCGCGTCGTCCGCGCTTTCCACCAGCGGCACGATCACGCCCCGTGCCCCCTGATCGAGCGCGTCGCCGATCAGGTGCGGATGGTTGGCGGCCACGCGCACGAGCGGGGTTGCGGGGGCGATGGCGGGGATCGCGGCGGCGAGCGCAGCGCGGTCCCATAGTCCGTGCTGGCAATCGCACCCCACCGCATCCGGCCCGCTCTCGGCCGCCAGTTCGGCGAGCGCCGACGATCCCGTGCACAACCAGAAAGCGCGCGCTGCCATCTTGCCGCGCAGCAGGTCGAGCGTGGCGTTGGACCGGCCCGCCGTCATACCGCTCCCCGCAGTCCGGCCCGCGCCAGCAGCGGCGGCACGGTCTCCAGAAAGTATGGCAGCTCGCCCAGATAATCGACGAAGCTCAGCGCCACGCCCCCGAACCCCGCCCCGGCTATGGCGACCAGCTCGCGCGCGATGTGCTCGGGCGTGCCCACCAGCGGGTAGGTGCCCGCTCCGCCCGCGAACCGTTTGGCATGGCGGGCGTACGCGATCGGATCGTGGCTGCCCGACGTGGCCTGCTTCATCGCCATATGCCGTTCCAGTGCGACCGCGTCGGCGCGCGTGACGGCATAGTCCTCATAGGCCCGCTCTGCCTCGCCCTGCGTGTCGCGGCAAACCACGTGGGCGGCGGTGAACACCCCCACGTCACGCCCCGCCGCGTGTCCCCGCGCGCGGATGTCCGCCACCGTCGCCGCGCCGTCCGCCAGTTCCACGAAGGTGGTGAAGATCGTGTCCGCGCAGTCCACCGCAAACGCGCGCCCCGCGGGCGAATGCGCCGCCGACATCGTGACCGGGCGCGGCCGCTGCAGCGTCACGGGGGCACCCTCCACCCCCGCCAGCCGGAAATGCTCGCCGTCCACGTCAAACGCCCCCTCATCCGCCAGCAGCCGCGCGAACACCTCGAACCACGCGCGCCCCTGCGCGTAGGGATCGGGCAGTTGCGCCACGCCGAACATCGCGAACTCGGGCGCGTTCCAGCCGCAAACGATGTTCAGCCCCGCACGCCCGCCGCTCACATGATCGATCGTCGCCATCGCTTTGGCGGCGAACACGGGGTGGACGAACGGCGTGTGCACCGTCGCGAAAATGCGCATCCGCCGTGTCACCGTCGCGAGTGCGGCCGCCAGCGTCAGCGTCTCGAAGCTGTGGTGACGCGCGTTCGTTTCGCCGCCGAACCCCTTCCAGCGCGCGATGGGCAGGAAGAAATCGATCCCGCCCGCGTCCGCAATCCCCGCCAACGCAAGAATATCGGGCCACGCCGCGCGCCAGCGGTGCGCGACCGTGGTGAGCGCCAGCCCGCCATCGGCGTTGGCCCCGAACAGCCCGAGCTGAAACCCGCCCGGCGCGGGCGATGCTGTCATGTCCGCCCCGCCCTAGAAGTTGCGCGTCACGGTCGCGCCCCAGGTACGCGGCCGAATGGTGATCCGCGCCAGTGGGTCCTGATCGGACGCGATCGCATCGATCTGCGCGCGCACATCGGTCAGGTTGCGCACGAACAGCGCGCCGGACCAGTTGCCCCCGGTCAGCCCGGCGCGCAGGTTAACGTTGGC
>JBBQJX010000381.1:0-2001 GCA_038326295.1 Sphingomonadales bacterium | reverse complement strand
TGCGGTGACGCGAAGACCAGCGGGCCCGCCACGCCGGCGATGGTCCGAAACCCTGCTTCACCCTTGACTTGGGGTATTTGCACCACAGCCGCTATTGTCCATTGTTCGCCATCCTAAACCCAGCGGTCGCGGCGTGCGTCAACACCCCCTAGGACAACGTTCACCAGATGGCGACACACATGGCCCGTATATTGTTGACCGAGGACGATGCGTCGCTACGCGTGTTCCTCAGCCGCGCGCTCGAGCAGGCGGGGCACGAAGTGGTGCAGGCCGAGGATGGCTATGCCGCGCTCCCGCTGATCGAGGCGGGGGGTGTCGATCTGCTGCTGACCGATATCGTCATGCCCGGGCTCGATGGCATCGAACTCGCCCACCGCGCGCGATCGATCGCCCCCGATCTGCGCGTCATGTTCATCACCGGCTTCGCGGCGGTGGCACTCGCGCGTGCCGATACGCCGAGCGACGTGCGCATGATGTCCAAGCCCTTCCACCTGCGCGATCTGGTGCGCGAAATCGCCCAGATGTTCGAGCCGCCCGCCCAGCCCTGACGCGCTTGCGCCGCCCGGGCGGGCACGGTATCGGCGTGCGCAGTGGGCGCGTAGCTCAGTGGTAGAGCACTGTGTTGACATCGCAGGGGTCGCAAGTTCAATCCTTGCCGCGCCCACCATCGCCTCAATCGACGTCTTCCACGTCCACCTTCTCGCCCGTCACGCGCTGGCTTAGCGCGGCCGCCATGAACGGATCGAGCGCGCCATCGAGCACGTCGCCCGGCGCGGTGCTGATCACGCCGGTGCGCAGGTCCTTCACCAGCTGATAGGGCTGCAACACGTAAGACCGGATCTGGTGTCCCCAGCCGATATCGGTCTTCGACGCGGCGGTCGCGTTCGCCTCCGCCTCGCGCCGTTGCAGTTCGCGCTCGTACAGCCGCGCTTTCAGCTGGCGCATCGCCTCGGCGCGGTTCTTGTGCTGGCTGCGCTGGTTCTGGCACGCGACGACGATGTTGGTCGGGATGTGGGTGATCCGCACCGCCGAATCGGTCGTGTTGACGTGCTGGCCGCCCGCGCCGGACGAGCGGTAGGTATCGATGCGCAGGTCCTTCTCCTGAACCTCGATGTCGATATTTTCGTCCACCACCGGATAGACCCAGACCGACGCGAACGAGGTGTGCCGCCGCGCGCTGCTGTCGTACGGGCTGATGCGCACCAGCCGGTGCACGCCGCTCTCGGTCTTCGCCCAGCCATAGGCGTTGGCACCCTTGAGCATGATCGTCGCCGATTTGATCCCCGCCTGCTCGCCCGAATGATGGTCGATCAGCTCCACCTTGAAGCGGTTGCGCTCGCCCCAGCGCGTGTACATGCGGCTCAACATCTCCGCCCAATCCTGGCTCTCGGTGCCGCCCGCGCCGGCGTTGATCTCGATATAGGTGTCGTTGCCGTCCGCCTCGCCGCTCAGCAGCGCGGCCACCTTGTCACGCTCGGCTCGCTTCGCCAGGTCGGCCAGTGCGGCGATGGCGTCTTCCACCATCCCGGCATCGCCCTCCTCCTCCGCCATCGCGTAGAGGCCGACATCATCCTCCAGCTCGCCCTCGATCGCTCGCGTCGCCGCGATCGCTTCATCCAGCCGCCGCCGCTCGCGCATCAGCTCCTGCGCGGCCTTGGGGTCGTTCCAGAGCGCCGGATCCTCGACCTTCAGATCGAGGTCGTCCAGCCGCTTGAGCGCGCGGTCCCAGTCAAAGAAACCCCCTCAGCAGGGCGAGCGCCTGCTTGATCTGGGTGACATGGGCTTCGGCTTCGGGGCGCATCGATGCGGTCCTTTGTGACAGGGGCGCGACATAGGGGCGGGCACGGCGGGCGTCGAGCCTTGACCCCTCCCCTGCCCGCGTTACGACCCCGGCGCGTGACGGCCCCGCTTTCCTTCCAGGCGATGATCCTGCGGCTCCAGGCCTATTGGGGCGAGCGCGGGTGCGTGCTGTTGCAGCCCTACGATCTGGAGATGGGCGCG
>JBBQJX010000380.1:0-2001 GCA_038326295.1 Sphingomonadales bacterium | reverse complement strand
CGATCGCGAGGCGGCGCGGTGGATCGTGCCGGGCAACGAAGCGCCCGGGGGCGGGATCGTCCCCCGCCACCGCCGGACCGCCGGCGAGATCGAAGGTGATGGCAAATGCGCGGCCATACGCGCGCGCATTGGCCAGCGCTTCGAACAATGCGAACGGGAACCCGTCCTCTTCGACGCGCTGGACGAGGATCGCGACCTGCCCGCCGCAGCCCAGCCCGACGCGCCACGCGGTCTCGTCTGCCACCCCGAAATCCATCAGGCGTGCGCGACCGCCGGACAGCACGTCCATCGCCTCGACCACCACCTCGCCCTCGACGCAGCCACCGCTGACCGATCCCTCGAACAGTCCGTCGTCGCGCACCAGCAGGTGGCTGCCCGCGCGGCGCGGCGAGGAGCCCCAGGTGCGGACCACGGTGGCGAGCGCCATGCGGTGCCCGGCGGCGCGCCATTCTCGCGCGCGATCGATCAGGTGGCCGAGTTCGTCCTGCACGCGCACGATCATGCTCAGCCCCGGAGCAGCCAGGCGAGCAACACGAGGACGATCACCGCGAGCGCGCCCGCCCACAGGCCGAGCGGGATACCGCCGCGCGATTCGGGCAGCCCGGCGGGGGGAACGAGCGCGGGCTGCTCCTCGACCATTTCAGCAAAAGCGGCGTCGGGACCGATGGCGGCGGGCTGGGCCGCGAGCGCAATCTGCCCGCCGGTCGTCGCGGTTTCCGCCAGGACCGCCGGGCTTTGCTCCATCTCGGCTTTGAGCGCGGCAAAAAAGCGGTCCGCATAGCCTCTGGCCGTCCCTTCGATCAGGCGGCCGCCGAGCTGCGCCAGCTTGCCGCCGACGCTGGCGCGCGCGCCATAGGTCAACCGGGTCGCGGCCGGGCCGTCGTCGGCGAGCGCCACATCCGCCTCGCCCTTGGCGAAGCCTGCCGCGCCACCCTTGCCCTCGCCGATCAGCCGGTAGCGTTCGGGGGCGTGCACGTCGGCGATCGTGACGACGCCGGTGAAAGCCGCGCGTACCGGTCCGACCTTGGCGACAACGCGACCCTCGAACCGGTTCGGCGCGGTCAGTGCCAGCGAGTCGCACCCCTCGATGCAGCGCGCGAGCACATCGGGATCGTTCAAAGCCGCCCAAACGGCCTCGCGCGGCGCGAGGATGAGAATTTCTCCGGTGAGTTCCATCGTTGTCAACTCCCCGTAATCAAACCGAAACCGATCTGTCTCACATAGCACCCGCTTCGTCGCTGGCGCATTGCCCCATTTAAATGCGAATTCCGGTCATGTTAGTGAGGCTTAACGAATTGTGTAGGGATGTGTGGACGATGGGGCACCATGCAATGGAGATCGAAATACCGACGGCGAGGTCGCAGCCGTTCGCCTTCGAGATGTCTCCGGTCCGTGGCGCGATCAAATGGTTCGATGCGGTCCGCGGCTATGGCTTCATCGTGCCCGACGACGGCACGCCCGATATCCTGGTGCATTTCAGCGCGCTGCGGGCGATCGGCCGCCGTTCGCTGCCCGAGGGTGCGACGCTCACCTGCCTGATCGCCGAGCGCGAGCGCGGGCGGCAGGCGGCACAGATTCTCGACCTCGATCTCGCAACCGCGACCGCGCCCGATCCCGAAGGCGCGAAGCAGCGCGCGGCGGGGCGCGTCGATCCGCTCGAACTGCTTGACGAAGCGGGCGCGTTCGAGCCTGTGTCGGTCAAATGGTTCAACCGACTGAAGGGTTACGGCTTCCTATGCCGGGACGCATGCACGCAGGACATCTTCGTCCACATGGAAACGCTGCGGCGCGCGGGGCTGATAGCGCTGGAACCCGGCCAGTGGCTGCGCGCGCGGATCGCGCCATCGGACAAGGGGCCGATGGCGATCGTGGTGGAGGGTTGCGCGGACTAGCAATCGTCTTTGCGCTCGCACTGGCGGCGATGGCGGGCCATCCGGCGCAGGCGCGCGATGTCCCCGCGCTGGGTCGGCCGCAGACGGGGCTCACCGTCATTGCGCTGAC
>JBBQJX010000379.1:0-2003 GCA_038326295.1 Sphingomonadales bacterium | reverse complement strand
ATGAAGAACGCCGACATCGTGTGCTGGACGGTGGCCGCATCGGCCCGCAGCGCCGTGCCGATCGCCGGCAGGCTGGGCAGATACAGATCGATCGACATCGCCCCGAACGCGGTCAGCGCGCCCAGCAGCAACAGCAGCCCGGCGGTCGGCCGCGCATGCGGGTGCGCGGCGGTGGCCACGCGCGGAAGAACGGCCTGCGTCATGGAGACGGCGGCCTTTGACAGCGGCGGCTGGCGATGGCAACCGCAGACGCTTATCTGGGGACATATCCCCGGATCGCCATTGGAGATTTTCGTTGATCAAGCCCGAATGGGGTGCCAAGCGCGTGTGCCCCAAATGCAACACCCGTTTCTACGATCTGGGCAAGGACGATCCCGTCACCTGCATCAACTGCGGCAATGCCTGGACGCCTGAACCGATCCTCAAGTCCAAGCAACCGCTTTCCTACGATGCGCCCAAGCCCGCGCAGAAGGCTGCTGTCGAAGGCGAGCTCGGCGAGGAGGATCTGGAGATCGACGAGGCCGAAGCCCCCGCCGACGACGAGAACGACATCGGCGGCGAGGACGAACTCGCCGAAGTGGTCGATCCGGCGAGCGAGCAGGAAGTCTGACGCGGTCACGCGATCTTGCCTCGCGGAAGGCGATGACCTTTGTCCAAAGGGGCTTTGCCGCCGCCGCCCATGGCGCGTAAAGCGCGCGCGGTAGAACGTCGGGGACGGAATATCGTATGCGCGTCGTTCTGACCGTGGATACGGAACCGTCGGTCGCGGGCGCGTTCGATGCGCCCGATCGGCACAGGCCGCTCATCGACGAATGCGTGGCGGGCATGATCGACGGCCGCAGCGAGGCGCTCGGCTTCATGCTGGACGGGCTGGCCCGGCACCGGCTGACCGCGACCTTCTTCGTCGAATGCTTGCACACCCGCGCGCTGCCGGAAACAGCGATGGGCCGTTATATCGAGGATATCCTTGCGGGCGGGCACGAGGTGCAGCCGCACTTCCACCCTGTCTGGCGGGCATGGACCGATGGGCGGCTCGATCCGGCGGCGCGCTCCACCGATTATTGCGCCAGCATCGGCCGTGTCGAGCTCGCCCAGATCATCCGGGAGGGGATCGCGCAGGTGCGTCGCTGGACGGGCAAGGTGTCAGATACCGGGCGTGCGGGGAACTTCTCCGCCGCCATGACTGTCTTCGAGGCCAGCGCGGACGCCGGTCTGCATTTCACCTCGCACATCTGCGTCGCGCAGCTGCGTCCTCCAGAGCTATCGCTGGCGCTTGCGGGCGGAATCCACGACATCGCGGGCGTACGCGAGATCCCCGTCACCTGCTTTCCCGATCGCAGCGCTGCAGGCGGAGGAAGACTGCGTCCGTTACAGGTCAACGCCGTCTCGTCGCGCGAAATGGCCGACATGCTGAACGCGATGCAGGTTGCGGGGGCACCGGTTGCCGTGATCGTCACGCACCCGTTCGATTTTATCCGGCGCAAGGACAAGCAATTCACGGGCATGCGCGCCGATCGCCTCTTGCAATCGCGCTGGGTGAAGCTCTGCGCCTTCCTCGACCGCGAGCGGGATCGTTTCGAAACGACCAGCATCAAGGTAGCCGCGACCGCGAACGGACCTGCGGCGGCGATCGCGCTCGCGGGCAGCGCGGTCCACGCGACCGCACGCTCGATCCGCAACTACGTCAACGACCGCTATCTCTGAGCAGCCCCGGAGGGTGCCGCAGTGACACAAGCCCAACCCGCCGCTCCGCTCGACTCGCTCGACCAACTGCGTGCGGCGGTGCGCGCGCCGAGCCAGGCGACCACGCTGCTCCAGGCGCGCGCGATCGCCGATCAGGCGCGCGCGCTCGGCCCCGTCCATGGCCAACTCCGCCTCGCCATCGTCCACACCTACACGTCTGAAGCGTTCGATCCGTGGTTCAATCTCGCCGCCGCGCTCGAAGGCTTCGACATCGCGGTCCACCACGCGCCCTACGGCCTCGCTCTCGGCGAGGCGCGCGC
>JBBQJX010000378.1:0-2006 GCA_038326295.1 Sphingomonadales bacterium | reverse complement strand
GCAATCTGGCCATTGACGGGCGTCGACGCGCTCGACGTTCGGGGGCCGATCGCGGCGGATGCCACGATCGCTGGGCATCTGGGCGAGCCGCAAATCTCGGGCATCGTGCGCGCCACGGGCGCGCGGCTGGAAGCGGCCGCGCTCGGCACGACGATCACTGCGATCGATATGGAAGGCCGCTTCAGCGGGCCGAGCCTCACCATCGTCCGCTTCAGCGGCAAAGCCGGCAACGGTTCGCTCAGCGGAAGTGGGCGTGTCAGCCTGACCGATGCCGAGGGGTTCACGGCGGACCTGAAGGCGCAACTCTCGAACGCGCTGATGCTGAAAACCGATACGTTGCGCGCCGCCGTGAGTGGCCCGGCGACGATCAAGCTCAATCGCGATGGGGGAGTGATCGGCGGGGACGTGCGGATCGATAGCGCGCGCTATCAGCTCGGCACGACGCCCGCCGAGCAGGTGCCCGTGCTCAAGGTGCGCGAGATCGGCGTGCGGCCACCGACCGGTCGTGCGCCGGTGAGTACTGAGACACAGTGGAGCCTGAACGTTCACGCGGTGGCGCGCAGCCGGTTCAACGTTCGCGGGCTGGGGCTGGACAGCGACTGGGGCGCGGACGTGCGGATTACCGGGCCGGCGACAGAGCCGGAGATCACCGGACGCGCGACGCTGGCGCGGGGGACGTATGATTTTTCGGGGAAGACGTTCCGGCTGGATCGTGGCGAGATCAGGTTCACCGGGGATTATCCACCTAACCCCAGCATCGATATCCAGGCGACCGCGAACGTGCAGGGGCTGACGGCGGTGCTCAATATCGGGGGGAGCGCGTTCAAGCCCGAGATCGTGTTCACGAGCACACCGGCGCTGCCCGAGGACGAGGTGCTGAGCCGGTTGCTGTTCGGATCGAGCGTGACCGATCTGAGCGCGCCCGAGGCGTTGCAGCTGGCGGCCGCGGTGGCGCAGCTGCGGGGCGGGAATGGCGGGGGGCTCAATCCGATCAATGCGCTGCGGCGGGCGACGGGGCTGGATCGGTTGCGGGTGAACGGGGCGGACAAGACGACGGGGCGGGGGACGAGCGTGGCGGCGGGGAAATATATCGGGCGCAATGTTTATGTGGAGCTGGCGACGGACGCGAAGGGCTATACCGCCACGCAGATCGAGGTCAGCCTGACGCGGTGGCTTTCGGTGCTTTCGAGCGTGGCGAGCCAGGGGAGCAACCGGGTGAGCGTGCGGGTTTCGAAGGATTACTGAGCGCGAAGGTCACGAAGGTCACTCAGAATCGCGTTTTCGCGGTGGAACTCCGATGGCACAGGCGCGGGAGACGTCCGCGATTCAATCATGCTTTATAGCCTATCCGGTACAGTTTGTCAAGCAGGAAACACCATGTTCGACTATCCCGATTTCGATGATCATGAAGCCGTCCACCTGTTCGCCGATGCGCCCACGGGAATGCGTTGCGTGATCGCGCTGCACTCCACCCACCGGGGACCGGGCGCGGGCGGGTGCCGCTTCTGGCGGTATCCAAGCAGCGCCGCCGCGATCACCGACGCGCTGCGGCTCTCGCGCGGCATGAGTTACAAGAATGCGATGGCGGGGCTGCCGGTGGGCGGCGGCAAGGCGGTGCTGATGGATGGCGGACCGGGCAAGACCGCCGACGTGCTGGGCGCACTCGGCCGGGCGATCGAGAGCCTGCGCGGGCGCTATGTGACCGCTGAGGATGTGGGGATGACGCCCCACGACATGGTGGCGATCGCGCGCGAGACCCGGCATGTGGCGGGCCTGCCCGTGGCGGAGGGCGAGGTGGGCGGGAGCCCCGGCCCCGCGACGGCGGAGGGCGTGTTCGTGGGCATGCGTGCGGGCGTGGCGCGCGCGCTGGGCAAGGCATCGTTCGAGGGGGTGCATGTGGCGATCCAGGGGGTGGGATCGGTGGGCGAGGGACTGGCCGTGCGGCTCGCGGCGGCGGGCGCACGCCTGACGCGCGCCGACATCCACCGCGAGCGCGCCGGGGCGTT
>JBBQJX010000377.1:0-2010 GCA_038326295.1 Sphingomonadales bacterium | reverse complement strand
AGAAACCGCCGCCGACCACTCGCTCGGCAATACGCCGCTGATCGTGCTGACCGCCGCCCAAACGCCGGACGAACACGCCACCCCCGGGCAGCGCGCCGCCGCCACCCGCCTGTGGCAATCGTGGAAAGCCGGCCACGACCGCCTCGCCGCGCGCTCGACGCGCGGGCGGTCGCTCGTCGTCGCGGACACCGGCCACTTCATTCAGATAGACCAACCCCGAGCCGTTATCGCCGCCATCGCCGATGTGGTGGGCACGATCAGCGATGCAGCCGGATGGCCCTCCTCCCCCTCTGGGGGAGGTGTCGGCCAAGCCGACGGAGGGGGAGCGACCACGCGCGCTCCCGCGTCACCCGCCCGCAACACTCAGCGGCCGAGCCTGCTCCATCGGGGCTGATCCATCGCTTGCATTGTAGGATCGCCCATGGGTAAAAGACATGTCATCCCACAGCGATTCGCCGCTTTCGATCCCGCCAAAGCGGCCGCGAAAACAGCATTCTGCGTGACCTTCGTGACCTTCATGGCCTTGGCTCAGACCTCCCGGTCCTCGATGATGTGATACTCGAGTTCGCCCGCCTCCTCCTCGCTCACCGTCCACCCCCGCGTGCTCATCCCCGCCCGGTGGACGCTCTCGGGATCCCCGCTCACCAGCGGATGCCAGTCCGCCAGCCCCTCGCCCCGGTGCAGGCGCACATAGGCACAACTGTTCGGCAACCAGTCGATCGTCGCCAGTTTGCCCGGCGTCAACCGCACGCACTCGGGCACCCGCGCGCGCCGCCCCGCATAATCGGTGCACCGCCCCGCCCATCCATCCAAAAGCTTGCACGCCACGTTGGTCGGAAACACCTCGCCGGTGATCTCGTCTTCCAGCTTGTTGACGCAGCATTTCCCGCACCCGTCGCACAGGCTCTCCCACTCCGCGCGGCTCATCCGCGCCAGCGGCTCGCTCTCCCAGAAGCGTTCAGCGGACATAGCGCTCCAGCCCCGCCGTCACGTCGGCCGACCCCTGCTCGCCCGTGAAGAACGCGATCGGCTCGCCTCCCGGCCCCATCAGGTACGTAAGCGCGGTATGATCCATCAGATACCCGCTCGCCCCCGTCCCCTCGCGCTTCACCGCATACACCTTCCACGCCGCCCCCGCACGCCGCACCGCGTCCACCGATCCCGTCAGCCCGATCAGGCGCGGCGGGAAATTCGCCACATACGCCCTCATCACCGGAACGGTATCGCGCTCGGGATCGATCGTGATGAAAATCGGCTGCACCCGCGCCGCCCGCCCCGCATCCACTGCCGCAAAATCCCGCAACGCCCGCGCGTTCCGCGCCAGATCGGTCGGGCACACGTCCGGGCAGAAGGTGTAGCCGAAATAGATCAGCCGATACTTGCCCGCAAAATCGCGGTCGGTTCGCACGCGCCCCTCCTCATCCACCAGCGCAAAAGGTCCGCCCAGCCCCGATCCCGCCAGCGGCCCCTCCGGCGCGCGCGCCGTCCGCGCCGCCCACCACGCCCCGCCCGCGATCAGCACCAGCGCCAGCACCGCCGCCACGAGCGCCCGTCGCGGCACACCCGCGCGGCCTGTGTTCATTTGCCCTGCCATATGCGTCGATTATGGGCGTTGCGGGATCGCTTGGACAGGTGGAGGAGAGACACATGCGTAAATTGGCGGCAGGCATCGCAGCGGCGCTTCTGGTGGCGGGCATCCCCGCGCGTGCGCAGATCGGCGGGGACGGCTATCAGTTCATCAAGGCGGTCAAGGACCGCGATGTGCTGAAAGCCCGCGGGATCGTCGATCGCCCGGGTTCGACGGTGGTTAACACCAAGGACACCGATAGCGGCAGCACGGGCCTTCACCTCGTCACGCGCGACCGCGATCTGGGCTGGATGCAGTTCCTCCTCCAGGAAGGCGCAGACGTGAACGCGCGCGACCGCGCGGGTGCGACCCCCCTGATCGCGGCGACCGAGCAGCGCTTCGTCGATGGAGCCAAGCTGTTGCTGGCGCTCAAAGCGGACGTC
>JBBQJX010000376.1:0-2015 GCA_038326295.1 Sphingomonadales bacterium | reverse complement strand
GTTCAAATACGCATCGACTGCGGCGCGGCGCTCCTCATTGAGGCGGCCGTCGACATAGGCCTGCAGGTCATCCTCGCCGATGGGGCGATCCACGATGTTCACTTGACACTCCGTAGCGTGGTCTGCCGCTCGGGGCGCTCGCCCGACAACGCCAGCCGCAGTTTTTCTCTGCCCCGGCTCAGGCGCGACATCACCGTTCCAATCGGTACTCCGAGCACACGCGCGGCTTCCGAATATTGTAAATCCTCGACGCCCACCAGCAGCAGCACCGCCTGCTGCTCGCCCGGCAGACCCGCGAGCGCGCGAACGACATCTTGGTGGTGCAGTCCCGCCTCCTGACGCGCGTCGACGCCCGGCTCGTTCGCGGCTTCGTCGATCGGGAGATGCGCGCCGCGCCGCTTGTCGCGGCGGCGGTCGTCGAGGAAGCAGTTGTGCAGGATCGCAAACAGCCAGGCCCGGATGTCGCCGTCGGCGCGGCGCTGCGACCAGCGTCCGACCGCGCGCTCGAGGCAGTCCTGTACCAGATCGTCCGATCCCTGATCATCGCGCAGCAGCGCCCACGCGAAGCGGCGCAGCGCCGGGATGACGGGTTCGATCAGCGCGGCCATGTCGCTCACGCCGTGGCGCTCCGTCGGGCTGGAACAAAGATCGCGGCTTGCATAGCATCGAAGACGTGCGTGGACCCCGTCCTATTCCACGCGCGGGCCACGCGAGCGATCACCACAGACCGAGCGCGTCGATCAGAGTCAGCGCCAGGCAGCGCCACCGTCACGCCGATCATTCCCGGCCACGTCGCCGACTGCCTTGCGCATCATCGCGACCTGATGCGCCGCGACATGGCGATACCAGGCCGACTCGACGTCGAGCGAAACGCCAAGGATCGACGCGGCCACCTCGTAGCGAGCGCGTTCATAATCGCTATGAGCCAGCTTCGAACGTGCCGGCAGCGTCAGCAGATCGACCAGCGGCACGGCCACGCCGGTGACGAGCTGCGAACAAGGGCCGCCTTCGAGCGCAAGGCTCGACACGCCGATCTGCGGATTGGCGACCTGGATCGCTTCGAGGACATCGGCACGGGCCAGCCCGAGTTGGCCATAGACCTGCTGCAATTGCGGGCTCTTGAGCATCGCCGCCCGCACAGCCAAATCGACCGTCATCGCTTGGCCAGCAGATCGGCCAGGACGGCGTCGTTGTCCGCCATGCCGTTGCGCTGCCAGCCGAGGTTGGCCGCGCCGCGCCCGGCGAGCAGGG
Source organism: Sphingomonadales bacterium (assembly GCA_038326295.1). Classification (GTDB taxonomy): domain Bacteria; phylum Pseudomonadota; class Alphaproteobacteria; order Sphingomonadales; family Sphingomonadaceae; genus JAVVHE01. The sequence continues at coordinate 764 of JBBQJX010000376.1, read as the reverse complement.
TCTCGATTTTCGGTTTGTCTTGCGAAACGTCGAGCGTCGCGCAGCTCGCCAGCCAGACGGTGGCCAACAATAGCCCGGCTGCGCGCATTACGGTCTGCGCCCGTCGCGGTGTCGATGGGGCGTAGTTCGCTTGCGCCGTGCCGTGCGTCATCCGGTCCTGTCCTTGCCGCGCCTACCAATGCGATACGCAGCCGCCCCGGCCAGCCCTCAATCGCGGTCGAACATCAAGCGCGCGCGTCCGCGCCAGCTACCGGGCGCGACGGCCTTTCCCGAGGGCCATCCGCTGCTCACGTGTATCGAGTGTGTCCGACCGAACCGATCAAGTGACGAGGACAACAAACTGGGGAGCCTTCGATGCCCATCATTTCAATCCCGCGCGTGGCTTAAACGCTGGTGATCGCCGTCGGCCTGTTCGGCGTGACCACGGCCACGCAGGCGCACTGCAAGGTGGTGCGTGCCGACCCGGCGGCGAACGCCGCGCTCGCCGCCTCCCCCAAGGCGATCACGATCGAGTTCAACGAACCCCGCAATGGGGCTGGCGCGCGGCGGTCGCGGCGGCGGTGCTCGGGCTCGCCGCGACGTCTGGACGATGGCGCAGACCGTGATGATGATGGGCGAAACGGTCCCGGCCGTGAACGCGGGCGCGCTCTCGGCCGTGCTCACCGGGACGCCGTTCGGGAAGGCAGCACTGGTCGGCGCCGGCGCTCTCGGCACCGCGCTAGAGTGTGATCGGGTCACGTTGCGTATATCCTGAGTTGCGGAGA
>JBBQJX010000375.1:0-2024 GCA_038326295.1 Sphingomonadales bacterium | reverse complement strand
GGCTGATCGCGGAGGGCATGGCGTGGTGGCAGGCGGTGCTCACCGTGTTCCTTGGCAACCTGATCGTGCTGGTGCCGATGGTGCTCGTGGGCCATGCGGGCGCGAAATACGGCGTGCCCTTCCCCGTGCTGCTGCGCTCGGCGTTCGGCACGCAGGGCGCGAAAGTCCCCGCGATGATGCGTGCGCTGGTGGCGTGCGGGTGGTTCGGGATCAACACCTGGGTCGGCGGATCGGCGATCTACGTGATCGCGAACACGCTGAGCGGCGGGGCGCTCAAGGGCGCTGCGCTCCCCGTGCTCGGCATCGATGCCGGACAGACCGCCTGCTTCCTCGCCTTCTGGGCGCTGCATTTGTGGTTCATCCGCCACGGCACCGAATCGATCCGCTGGCTCGAAACGCTGTCCGCGCCGTTCCTCATCCTGATGTCGGCCGCCTTGCTCTGGTGGGCCTATACGCACGCAGGCGGCTTCGGCGCGATGCTGGCCGCGCCGTCTGCCTTCGCGCCCGGCGGGGCCAAAGCGGGCCAGTTCTGGCCGGTGTTCACCGCCAGCCTGACCGCGATGGTGGGCTTCTGGGCGACGATGGCGCTCAACATCCCCGATTTCACGCGGTTCGCGCGCTCGCAGCGCGATCAGATGCTGGGCCAGGCACTCGGCCTGCCGCTGCCGATGGCGCTGTTCGCCTTCCTCGGCGTCGCGGTCACGTCCGCGACCACGGTCATCTACGGCCACCCGATCTGGGATCCGGTCGAGTTTGCGGGCCGCATGGGCGGCATCGCGGTGGTGCTGGCGCTGGGCGCGCTGCTGGTGGCCACGCTCACCACCAACCTGGCGGCGAACGTCGTCGGCCCCGCCTATGATTTCTCCAATCTCGCACCCGGCCGCGTCTCGTTCCGCGTGGGTGGCTACATCACGGCGGGTCTGGGGATCGCGATGTTCCCGTGGAAGCTGATCGAAACCGCGGGCACCTATCTGTTCACCTGGCTGGTGGGCTATTCCGCGCTGCTCGGGCCGATCGCGGGGATATTGCTCGTGGATTATTACATCGTCCGCCGTCGCCGCCTCGATACCGGCGATCTGTTCCGCGCCGATGGTCGCTACGGCGAGTGGAACCGCGCCGGCCTCGCCGCGCTCGCGCTGGGCATCGCGCCGTGCCTGCCGGGCTTCCTGCACGCGGTCGGCGCGGTCGCCAGCGTCCCGCCGCTGTTCGATCGCCTCTACACCTTCGCGTGGTTCGTCGGCCTCGCCACCGCCGCGCTCGCCTACCTCGCGCTCAGCCCCCGCGCCCCCGTCTATCTGGAGCAGCCATGTCCCTCCTGATCCGTGGCGGCACCGTGCTGACCGCCGACCGCACCGACCGCGCCGACGTCTATTGCGAGGACGGCCTGATCCGCGCGATCGGCGAGGGGCTGGACGCGCCCGCCGGAGCCGAGATTATCGACGCGGGCGGCCAGTATGTCATGCCCGGCGGCATCGATCCGCACACGCACATGGAACTGCCCTTCATGGGCACCGTCTCGTCGGACGATTTCTTCACCGGCACCGCCGCGGGCCTTGCGGGCGGCACCACCTCGATCCTCGATTTCGTCATCCCCGCACCCGGCGAGTCCCTGCTCGATGCCTACCGGGTATGGCGCGGCCGCGCGGAGAAGGCGGCCGCCGATTACGGCTTCCACGTTGCGGTGACCTGGTGGGACGAGAGCGTCCACGCCGATATGGGCACGCTGGTGCGCGAGGAAGGCATCAACAGCTTCAAGCATTTCATGGCGTACAAGAACGCGATCATGGTCAGCGACGAGACCATGTTCCACTCGTTCCGCCGCGCGCTCGAACTGGGCGCGATCCCCACCGTCCACGCCGAAAATGGCGAGCTCGTTTATCAATTGCAGCACGAACTGGTCGCGGCGGGCGACACCGCGCCCGCCGCGCACGCGCGCTCGCGCCCGCCCACGGTGGAGGGCGAGGCCGCCGACCGCGCGATCCGCTTCGCGCAGGTGATCGGCACGCCGCTCTACATCGTCCACG
>JBBQJX010000374.1:0-2096 GCA_038326295.1 Sphingomonadales bacterium | reverse complement strand
GCATGGCGACCGCCCACATCAACCAGATCGCGACCGCCACCCCGCCGCACGATGTCCATGATGCCTATATCGCGATGACCGACCAGAGCCTCGTCGAACGCCGCGACCGGCTGATCTTCAAGCGCATGGCGGCCCGATCGGGGATCGAACACCGCTACAGCTATTTCAACCCGATCGTGAGCGATACGACCACGACCGACAGCGAGGGCTTCTATGTGCGCGGGCAATATCCAGCCACCGCCGCGCGCATGAACGCCTACGAGGCGAACGCGCCCCGGCTCGCGCTCGAAGCGATGGGCAAGCTCGATTTCGACCGCGATGCGATCACGCATGTCGTGGTCGCCTCGTGCACCGGCTTTGTGGCCCCCGGGCTGGACCAGATCCTCGTGCGCGATGGCGGGCTGCCTACGACGGTCGAGCGCACGGTGGTGGGCTTCATGGGTTGCTATGCGGCGGTGAACGCGCTCCGGCTGGCGCATCATTTCGTGCGCTCCGAACCTGCCGCGCGCGTGCTGGTGGTCAACCTCGAACTGTGTACGCTGCACCTGCAAGAGACGCAGGACATGGAGAAACTGCTCGCCATGATGCTCTTTGGCGACGGCTGCGCTGCGACGCTGGTCAGCGCCGAGCCGACGGGCTTGGCGCTCGACGACTTCCGCGCGATCACATTGCCGCGCTCGGACGAACTGATCACCTGGCGCGTCGGCGATCAGGGGTTCGACATGCGGCTTTCGGGCGAGGTGCCGCAGCGTATTCTGGCAGCACTGCAGGCCGAGATGGTCAAGAACGATACGGACGGATTGCTGCGCGGGCTGCGGCCCGATGCGTTCGATGCGTGGGCGGTGCACGCAGGTGGGAGATCGATCCTCGATGCGGTGGAGACGGGCTTCGGGCTGGGTGAACATGCGCTCGTGCGCAGCCGCGCGGTGCTGCGCGAGTTCGGCAACATGTCGTCCGCCACGCTGATGTTCGTGCTGCAGCGGATGCTGGGCGGCGCGGAGCGCGTGGCGAACGGGCTGGCGATGGCGTTTGGCCCCGGCCTCGCCGCCGAGACCTTCCGCTTCCGGCACGCCTGAGCGAACCGATGCGCAGCCTCGCCGAACGATCGCGCGAGGAGGAATGGATGGACGGTGCGGACGTCAGCGCGGCCGAGATGGCGGCGTGTCTGCACGATCTGGCGCAGGTGAACACGGTGACGCTGGGGCGGCGGCCGACGCTCGAGTGGCTCGACCGCGTCACACAGCGCTGGCCGCGCGGTCGCGCGTTCAGCTTGGTCGACGTTGGCGCGGGCGAGGGAGATATGCTGCGCGCCATCGCGCGCTGGGCAGCCGGGCGCGGGTTCGCGGCGAAGCTGACCGGCTACGATCTGAACGCGCGCTGCGCCGAGGCGGCGCGAGCCGCGACCGATCCCGCGCTCGGCATCGAGTTTCGGGTGGGCGACGCCATGGCGGCGGATATCGTGCCCGATTTCATCGTGTGCGCGCTGGTGACGCATCACATGCGGGACCACGAGGTGCCCCCGTTCCTGCGCTGGATGGAGGCCACCGCGCGCGAGGGCTGGTTCGTCAATGATCTGCACCGCAACTGGCTTGCCTATCACGGCTTTGCCTTGCTCTCGACCGTGGCGGGCTGGCACCCGTTCGTCCGGCACGATGGTCCGCTCAGCGTGGCGCGCGCGTTCCGCAAGGCGGACTGGGCTCGACTGCTCGAGACGGCGGGGGTCACGCGGGCGCGCGTGGCGTGGCGCTTTCCTTTCCGCCTGTGCGTAGAGCGGGGGAAATGAGCGCGCCCATCATTATCGGCGGTGGCATCGCCGGGGCTGCGGCGGCTTGCCATCTGGCGCGCGCCGGACATGCGCCGCTGGTGATCGAGCGCGAGGAGGGGGCGCACCACAAGATCTGCGGCGAGTTCCTGAGCGTGGAGACGGTCGCCGAGCTGCGCGGGCTGGGGATCGAGCCGCTGGCTTTGGGCGCGAAGGCGATCGGAGAGGTGCGGCTGGTGCATGGACGGCGGATCGCGCGGACCCGATTGCCATTCGACGCGCTTTCCTTGTCGCGGCATCGGCTGGACGAGGCGCTGCTGGCGCGCGCCGAGGC
>JBBQJX010000373.1:0-2105 GCA_038326295.1 Sphingomonadales bacterium | reverse complement strand
CTGCCGCGCGGCTATGGCTTCAACAAGACCGCCGCGGTGACGGTGTTTGATCGCACGCTGATCCGCGCGGGCGAGACGATCCACATGAAGCATCTGATCCGCGCGCGGACCGATGCGGGGCTGGAGCGGCCGACCGAACTGACGGGCAAGCAGGTGCTGACGATCACGCACGAGGGATCGGACACCAAGTACGAACAGGACGTGCTGATCGGCGCGGACGGCGTGGGGCTGAGCGAGTGGGTGTCGCCCAAGACCGCGGCGCTGGGCAGCTATACGGTGACGATCGGCACGAAGGATGGGCCGAGCCAGCAGACGGGGAGCTTCCAGCTGGACGAGTTCCGGCTGCCGACGATGCGCGCGAGCGTGAGCGGGCCGAAGATGCCGCTGGTGCGGCCAACGTCCGCGCCGATCGATCTTTCGCTGGCCTATTTCAGCGGGGGAGCGGCCGGGGGTGCGCCGGTGACGCTGCGCACGATCGTGCAGCCGCGCGAGGTGGCGCCCAAGGATTATGAGGGGTTCGCATTCTCGGGCGAGAAGGTGGTGGAGGGGGTGACGCCCGCCAATGGCGACGAGGAGGGCGAGGCGAAGCGGCCCACCCGCGCGAGCGTGCAGCCGCTGGGGCTGGACGCGAACGGCATGGCGCGCGCGAGCGCGCCGGTGCCCGCGTTCGACGGGCCGTCCGAACTGGTTGCCGAGATGGATTATGACGATGCGAACGGCGAGCGTCGCACGCAATCGGGGCGCGTGGCGGTGGAGCCCGCCGCGCTGCACGTGGGGGTGAAGAGCGACGGCTGGATGGCGAAGAGCGACGACGTGCGGCTGCGGCTGGTGGCGCTCGACCTGAGCGACAAGCCGTTGAAGGGCCAGCGCGTCGAGGTGAGCCTGTATAGCCGCGAGACCTATTCGTATCGCAAGCGGATCATCGGCGGGTTCTACAGTTACGACGACAGCCGCGAGGTGAAGAAGCTGGGCGCGGCGTGTTCGGCGACCACCGACGCGCAGGGCTATGCGACGTGCAAGCTGGATGCGGGCGTATCGGGCGAGGTGGTGGCGGTGGCGACCGCGCGCGACGGCGATGGGAATGTCGCGCGGGCGACGACCACGCTGTACCTCGCGGGATCGGACGACTGGTGGTTCGGCGGCGACAATGGCGACCGCATGGACGTGGTGCCCGAGAAGCCCGAATATGCGGGCGGGGGCGTGGCGCGCTTCCAAGTGCGCATGCCGTTCCGCCGGGCGACGGCGCTGGTGAGCGTGCTGCGTGACGGGGTGGTGGACAGTTTCGTCACCGAGATTTCGGGCCGCGATCCGGTGATCACGGTACGTTTGAAGCACGGCTACGCGCCCAACGTGTATGTGAGCGTGCTCGCGGTGCGCGGGCGGATCGCGGGGTGGCGGCTGTGGCTGGCCGAGCTGGCGCGCAAGTGGGATTTGCCGTGGATATCGAGGGATGCGGCGGCGCCCACCGCTTTGGTCGATCTGGCCAAGCCGAGTTACCGGCTGGGGATCGCCAAGGTGCGCGTCGGGTGGGAGGAGCACCGGCTGGCGGTGCGCGTGACGCCTGCGGCCGAACGGTACCGGGTGCGTCAGGTGGCGGACGTGGGGGTGCAGGTGGTGGCACCGGGCGGCGGGGTGCCGCGCGATGCCGAAATCGCGGTGGCGGCGGTGGACGAGGCGCTGCTGGGGCTCAAACCCAACGATAGCTGGGACGTGTTGACCGCGATGATGGAGGCGCGGCCGCTGGGGGTAGAGTATTCGACCGCGCAGACGCAGGTGGTGGGCAAGCGGCATTACGGGAAGAAGGCGGTGGCTACGGGTGGCGGCGGCGGGCAGGCGGGGGCACCGCCGAGGGCGGACTTCCAGCCGCTGTTGTTGTGGCGCGGCCGCGTGCCGCTGGATGCGCAGGGGCGTGCTTCGGTGAAGGTGCCCTTGAACGATGCGCTTTCGAGCTTCCGCGTGGTGGCGGTGGCGAGCGCGGGGGCGGACCGGTTCGGGACGGGATCGGCGACGGTGCGCACCACGCAGGACCTGATCCTGCTGAGCGGGCTGCCGCCGCTGGTGCGCGTGGGCGATAGCTATGACGCGCCGGTGACGGTGCGCAACAC
>JBBQJX010000372.1:0-2136 GCA_038326295.1 Sphingomonadales bacterium | reverse complement strand
CGGCACGGCGGGCGTGCCATAGCGGTTGCCGAACACATGCGCCCATTCGAGGAAGCCGTCCGCCGCCACCATCGCGTCGAACGCTTGCGGGCCCAGGAAATGATATTCCCGCCCGTCCATCTCGCCCGCCCGGGCGCTGCGCGTGGTGGCGCTGACCGACATCGCAATCCCATCCTCGGCCGCCAGCAGCCGCCGCGAAAGCGTCGATTTCCCCGCCCCCGAAGGCGAGGACAACACGAACAACAGGCCGCGCCGGGGCAGCGTCACGCGCGCAATACCTCGATCGGGTACCGTGCAAACATTGCGTCGCGCGTGATCACGGTCGCCCCCTCCACCACCGCCTGCGCGATCAGCAGCAGATCGAACGGATCGCGGTGATGCGCTGGCAGGCCCGGCAGCACGGCCGCGTGCGCGAACCCGATCGGCAATGGCGCGATCCCGGCCGCTAAGCACGCGCTGCGCCCCGCCGCCAGATCGAGCGCGAATTTGCCGATGCGGATCTTGATCGCAATCTCGATCCACGAAACGTCGCTCACCAGAAGCCGGTTGCCCGGATCGGCGATCGCGTCGCGCGCGGGCGCGCGCAACCGTTCGCTGCCCTCCAGCCACCAGATCAGCGCGTTCGTATCGAGCAGACAGATCAAGCGTCGTCGCGGTACACGTCGAACATTTCGGGCGGCAGATCGTCCTCCCAATCGTCGCTGAGATAGGTGATCATCCCCTTCATCGGCCCGAACGGGCGCGGACCCGGCCGCACGGGCGTATCGAGCACCAGACGTACCCCCGGCTTTCCCGGGCTGACGATCACCACCGGCGTGCCGCCGCGCGCCTGCTCCAGATAATGGCGCAGGTTGGCGCGCGCCTCGCGCATGCCGATCTCGATGGGGGGAGGGGAGGGCAGCGTCGCCATGTGTGCACAATAGGTGGACACAGGGTCCCGGGCAAGCTGCGCACTGGGCCCGCTTCGTTGACCCGGCCGTATGCTCCCGGTACGGGCCAAGCGCACGTGCCCCCGTAGCTCAGCAGGATAGAGCGACGGTTTCCTAAACCGCAGGCCGGAGGTTCGACTCCTCTCGGGGGCACCATTGGCTCACCCCGGAAACGCCGTCGCGCGCCCGTCCTCTTTCACCACCACGCCGCGATGCATCACGAAGCGCACCCGGCCAAGCTGCGAAACGTCCGCCACCGGGTCGGCGGCCACCGCGATGATGTCGGCATCCTTGCCGGGCTGGATTGTGCCAACCCGGTCCGCGCGGCCGATCAGCTGCGCCGCGTCCACCGTCGCGGTGCGGATCGCGACAGCGGCGGGCATGCCAGCACCCACCATCAGCGCGAATTCCTGCGCGTTGTCGCCATGCTTCGATACCCCCGTATCGGTCCCGAAGGCGATCTTCACGCCGTTCCGGTACGCCAGTTTGAAGCTGGCGACCGCATGCCCCGCCGCTTCCTCCGCCTTCGCCGCGCTCGCGGCCGAAAGATCGCCGCGCCGCCCCTGCGCCACTGCGGTGGCGGGCGCGATCAGCGTCGGCACGTAATAGGCCCCCGTCTGCTTATACAGCTGGATCGATCGCGCGTCGGCGAAGGTGCCGTGCTCGATCGAATCCACACCCGCCTCCAGCGCCGCATTGATCCCGGCGGCCGCGTGCGCGTGCGCGGCGACCTTGCGGTTCCACTGGTGCGCGGTCGCCACGATCGCCTTCCTCTCGTCGAGCCCCATCTGCTGGCCGAGGCCCCCCGCCACATTGCTCAACACGCCCCCCGTCGCCGCGAATTTGATCACGTCCGCGCCGTCGTGGATTTGCTGGCGCGTTGCGCGCACGCAGTCCGCCACACCATCGCACACGCTCGTCCGCTCCGGTTTCTCGAGTGCGGTAATCTCCTCGTTCAAGCCGTTCACGTCGCCATGCCCCGCCGTCACCGAGACCATGCGCGCCGCGATCAGCAGCGACGGCCCAGCCACGCGACCCTCCTCGATTGCACGCCGCAGCGTGCGCATCGCGGGCGGGTAGCCGCCCAGATCGCGCTCGGTGGTGAAGCCAGCCATCAGATCGGCGTGCGCATTGCCGATCGCATCCATCAGATCGTCTTCGCGGTTGTTCGTCGTCGCGTTCAGCCGCGCGGTCTTGGGATCACCCG
>JBBQJX010000371.1:0-2144 GCA_038326295.1 Sphingomonadales bacterium | reverse complement strand
CAAGCGGGAGACGACGTGCTGCTGGTGCGGCGGCCGCCCAAAGGCCTGCTGGGCGGGATGGCGGCGCTGCCGACGAGCGCATGGGCCGAAGGCGCGGCGGATGTGCTGGGCCAGGCTCCTGTCGTGGCCGACTGGTGTGTGCTGGACAAGCGCGTGGCGCACACGTTCACGCATTTCCACCTCGATCTGGGGATCGCGCGCGCCGTCGTGGCGCAGCGGCCCGAAGTGGCGGGGGAGTGGGTGGGGGTGGCAAATCTGGCGCACGCAGGGCTGCCGACGCTGTTCGCCAAGGCCGCGCGGATCGCGCGATGCTAGGCTTCACCGGCTCGCCCATCGACCGTGCGGAGGCGATCCGGCGCGACGAGACCGCGATCGCGGCGGCACGCGACGATCCGGCGGCGCGTTTCCTGCTGCTCGACGGGCTGCGGCCGGTGATGGATGTATCCGGCCCCGCGCCGGTGCTCGGCTGGGTGGCGGCGGCGGACGTTCCCGATCCGGGCGCGGCGGTGCTGCTGGGGTTCGAGGGCGCGGTGCCACGCTTTGCCGTCGCCGGCCCTGCGCCCGCGCGCCTGAGGGCCATCGATGCGCGCACGGCGGCAATGCAGGCGGACCTCGCCAGCGGTGCGATCATCGCGCACGCGCGCAGCCTGATCGACTGGCACGCGCGCCACGGTTTCTGCGCCAATTGCGGGCAGGTGACCGTATCGCGGCGCGGCGGCGCGCTGCGCCACTGCGATGGCTGCGGGGCGGAGCATTATCCGCGCACCGATCCGGTCGTCATCATGCTGGTGGTCGACCGCGCGGCCGATGCGGTCCTGCTGGGGCGCGGGCCGCGTATGCCCGAGGGCTTCCTGAGCGCGCTCGCGGGGTTCGTCGAGGTGGGCGAGAGCCTGGAAGAGGCGGTGCGGCGCGAGATCCGCGAGGAGGCGGGGATCGACGTGGGCGCGGTGCGCTATGTGGCGAGCCAGCCTTGGCCGTTCCCGTCCAGCCTGATGATCGGCTGCATCGCGGATGCGGCGAGCACTCAAATTGCCATCGATCCCCACGAGATCGAGGAAGCGCGCTGGGTGCCGCGCGCCGACGTGGCGGCCGCGTTGAACGGTGCGGGCGCGTTCCTACTTCCGCCGCCACTGGCGATCGCATATCATCTGATCGCCCACTGGCTGGAGGGACCTCATGCTTAAGCTCATCCCCGTGCTCGTCGCACTCGCGGCGGCCTCGCCCGCGCTTGCCGCCGACCCCGCGCCCGTTCTGAAGGCGGACCGGGAATTTGCCGCGATGTCTGCCAAACAGGGCATGAAGGCGGCGTTCATCGCGTACGCCGCGCCCGAGATCACCTTTGCCAATGTGGGCACGATCATCGCCGGGCCGTCGGCGGCGCAGCTGGCCGATTTCCCGACCGACAATGCCGCCTTCGCGCTCGACTGGACCGTGGTCGGCGGCGCGATGAGCGACGACGGGACGCTGGGAGCGACATGGGGCACGTTCCGCCGCACGCTGCACGGCAAGCTCGCGAGCGAGGGCGCGTATACGACCGTGTGGCGCAAGACGGCGGACGGGCGCTGGCAGTTCGTGCAGGATGGCGGATCGGACAAGGCCCCACCGCCACGCTGAGGCGCGACCGCGCGCACCCTTGCCGCTGTGCGCCGCAGCATTTAGGTGCGACCCAAACCTGAACAGCGAAGGACATGCGCGCGCCGTGGACAGTTTCGAGTGGAACAAGATTGCCGGATGGATCCTCGCGGCCGCTGTCGCCATCCTTGGCGTCTCGATCTTTTCGGGCATCCTGTACCGGCCCGATGCGGTCAAGGTGAAGGGTTACAAGGTCGAGGGCGTGGAGGAAGTGGCAGCCACTGGTCCCGCTGAGGCCGAAAAGCCGATCGCCTTCTTCCTCGCCGCCGCGAACCCCACCAAGGGCGAGGCGGGTTTCAAGAAATGTCAGACGTGCCACAATGCCGCCAAGGGCGGCCCGAACGCGATCGGGCCGAACCTGTGGGGCGTGGTGGGTCGCCCGATCGGCAAGCATCCCGGGTTTGAGTATAGCAGCGCGATCGCGGGCCATGGCGGCAGCTGGACGTGGGATGATATCAGTCACTGGATCGCCAATCCCAAGACGTATCAGGCGGGCAACAAGATGGCGTTCG
>JBBQJX010000370.1:0-2149 GCA_038326295.1 Sphingomonadales bacterium | reverse complement strand
TGCGGGGACCCCGCTCGGCGACGCAGTCCTGACCGGTGCGGCCCCGGCCATCGACGCCGTCGAGTTCGCGCGCACCGTGGCGGCGGCGCGCATCACGATGCCGCGCGCGGTGGTGCGGCTATCGGCGGGGCGCGAGACGATGTCCGTGTCCGATCAGGCGCTCGCCTTCCTCGCGGGTGCGAACAGCATCTTCGTCGGCGATCGGCTGCTCACCACCGCCAACCCTGGCGTGGACCGCGACGCCGCGCTGTTCGGGCAGCTGGGCCTCACCGCAACCCTCTAGGCGGCGGTCACACCCGCATCGGCATCAGGACGTACAGCGCGTTCGACGTCGGACCCTCGCGGATCAGCGTGGGCGCGGCGGCGTCGGCCATGTGCACCTCGCACATGTCGCCTTCCACCTGCGCCAGAATGTCCATCAGATAGCGGCTGTTGAACCCCACTTCGAACGGCGCGGCGGCATAATCGGCGGGGAGTTCCTCCGCCGCCGTGCCATTCTCGGGCGAGGTGACCGAAAGCGTGAGCTTGTCGCGGTCCAGCGCCAGCTTCACCGCACGCGTCTTCTCGCTGGCAATCGCCGAAACCCGGTCCACCCCCTGCGCGAAGCTGCGCGGGTCCAGTTTCAAAAGCCGGTCGTTCGCGGTCGGGATCACCCGGCTGTAATCGGGGAATGTGCCGTCGATCAGCTTGCTGGTCAGCGTCGCGGTGCCGAAATCGAAGCGGATCTTCGACGCGGACAGCGAGACCTCCACCTCCGCCTCGGTTTCGTCGAGCAGCTTCCTCACCTCGGCCACGCATTTTTTGGGCACGATCACGTCGGGCATCCCCGCCGCGCCCTCGGGCCGGTCCATCGTCACGCGCGCCAGCCGGTGGCCGTCGGTGGCCACTGCGCGCAGGGACGGCGTGCCGCCCTCGGTCGCGTGCAGGAAGATGCCGTTCAGATAATAGCGCGTCTCCTCGGTGGAGATCGCAAAGCGCGTCTTGTCGATCAGCTGGCGCAGCTGGGCGGCGGGCAGCGGGAACTTGATCGGCAGATCGCTCTCGGCAATCACCGGGAAATCCTCGCGCGGCAGCGTACTCAACTGCGATCGGTACTTGCCCGCCACCACCGTCATCCGCCCGTCGGCGGCGGCCAGCTCCACCTGCGAACCATCGGGCAACTTGCGCGCGATATCGAACAGCGTGCCCGCGCTCACCGTCGTGGCACCCGGCGTCTGCACATGCGCGGGCGCGGTCTCCACCAGTTGCAGATCGAGATCGGTCGCCATGAACCTGAGCCCGAACTCGCCCGCCTCGATCAGCACGTTTGACAGGATCGGGATGGTATTGCGGCGCTCGACCACCGAATGGACGTGCGCGAGCGATTTCAGCAGCGTGTTGCGATCGACGGTGGCTTTCATTTCGTCCTCGGTCCCCCGGATTGGCGGCGACTATAGCGAAGGGCGGCACAAGGGAAAGCGATGGATTAACCCGCGAGCACCGCGCGGTAGGCATCGAGCGCGGGCGCGCCACCCGTGTGGAGGAAGAGCACGCGTTCGCCGCCCAGCGCCCCCTCGCGCGCAAGGCCGATCAGCCCCGCCATCGCCTTGCCGGTATACACGGGATCGAGCAGCACCGCCTCGTGCGCGGCGGTCATCCGCACCGCCTCGACCATCTCGGGCGTGGGCAACGAATAGCCGGGGCCAACCCAGCGATCGAGGCAGGTCACCGCCTCGCGCGGCGGCGGCGGCACGCGCAGCAGCTCAGCGGTGCCCTGGGTTTCGCGCCAGATATTGCCCTCTTGCTCCGCTTGGGGACGGCGCACGTTGATACCCGTCACCGCAACATCCGCATTCAGCGCGGCCAGGCCTGCGAGCAGCCCCGCATGCGTGCCGCCGCTGCCGCTTGCCACCACGATCCGGTCGAACGCCACGCCCGTCTCGAAGCATTGCGTCATGATCTCGGCCGTACACGCGACATAGCCCAGCGCACCCAGCGGCACCGATCCGCCGCCCGCGATCACGTAGGGCCGGTGGCCTTCGGCCCGCGCCTCGGCCGCCATTTCCTCCATCGCGGCTGCCAGCGGGGTTCCGCCTGCGACCACGCGCCGACGTTCGACGCCGAGCAGATCGAACAGCAGGTTGTTCCCCGGCGCGTGCGCGTCATAGCT
>JBBQJX010000369.1:0-2150 GCA_038326295.1 Sphingomonadales bacterium | reverse complement strand
CGCGCTCGTCACCGGCGGCGGCCCCGGCTCGGCGTGGAAAGCCGAACTGCTCGCCGCCGCGGGCGCGCGCGTCGTGGTCCACACCGCTGATCCCTGCCCCGAACTTGCCGAACTCGCGGTCGCGCACCCCGGCCAGATCGTCATCGCCGCGCGCCCCTGGACCGAAGCCGATCTAGAAGCCGCCGCCATCGCCATCGGCGGCGAGAGCGGCGCGGAAGCCTCCCGCCTCGCCGCCGCGGCGCGCGCGGTGCGCACCCCAGTAAACGTCATCGATACCGGCGCGCTGTGCGATTTCCAGTTCGGCTCGATCGTCAACCGCGCGCCGCTGCTGATCGCCATCTCGTCCGATGGCGCATCCCCCGTCCTCGCCCAGGCCGTCCGCCGCCGGATCGAGGCGATCCTCCCCCAGTCGCTCGCCCGCTGGGCCGCCGCCGCGCGCGCCTTCCGCCGCAACGCCGCGCGCGCCATCCCGGACCGCGCGGCCCGCCGCCGCTTCTGGGACAAGGTCGCCGCCGCCGCATTCGCCCCCGGCCCGTCGCACGATCCCGCGCTCACGCTCGCCCGCCTCGCCGCCGAACCCACGCACGGCGGCGGCGAGATCGTCATCGTCGGCGCGGGCCCCGGCGATCCCGATCTGCTGACGCTCGCGGCGGTGCGCGAATTGCAGGCCGCCGACGTGATCCTCTACGACCGCCTCGTCGGCGACGGCGTCCTCGAACTCGCCAGGCGCGAGGCGCGGCGCATCGCGGTCGGCAAGCGGGGCAACGGCCCCTCGGTGCCGCAAGCGCAGATCACCGCCGAACTCGTCCGCCTCGCGCAGGCGGGCGAGCGCGTCGTCCGGCTAAAGGGCGGCGATCCGGCCTATTTCGCGCGCACCGGGGAGGAGGTCGCCGCCGCGCGCGCCGCCGGCATTGCCGTGCGCATCGTCCCCGGCGTCACCGCGCCGTCCGCCGCCGCCGCCGCACTCGGCCTCAGCCTCACCCACCGCGCGCACGGCCGCCGGGTACAGTTCGTCAGCGGCCACGGGCTCGCCGACGGCCTGCCGCTCGGCCTGCAACTCGGCGAGCCGCACACCACCACCGCGATCTACATGGGCCGCGACAATGCCCCCGCGCTCGCCAGCCTCGCCCGCGCGCAGGGCCTGCCCGATACCACCCCCGCGATCCTGCTGACCGATATCGGCGGCCCCCGCGAACGCCACATCCGCACCCGCCTCGCCGATCTCGGCCGCGATGCCGCGCAGCTCGATCCGGCGCTCCCCGTGCTCATCCTGCTCGGCGCGGCGCTCGCCGACGATCCCGCCGCCGCGCTGGCCGCAGCCGCATGACCCTGACCGGCGCGGCCATCGTCGCGGGCGTCGTCGGCGCGCCCGTCCGCCACTCGCTCAGCCCCTTCCTCCACGCGCGCTGGATCGCCGCCGCGCGCCTCGACGCCGCCTACGTCCCCTTCGCCTGCCCGCCCGATCGCTTCGCCGCGTTCGCGAACGGCCTGCGCGGGGCCACCATCCGCGGCCTCAACATCACCGCCCCCTTCAAGCGCGAGGCCCTCGCCATCGCCGACATCGCCTCGCCCGAGGCCCGCGCCGCCGGGTCCGCCAACCTCCTCCTTTTCCACTCCGACGGCACAATCGAAGCGCGGTCCACCGATGGCCACGGCGTCCTGACCGCACTTGCCCGCCGCGCCCCCGCGCTCACGCCCGCCCAAGGCCCCACGCTCATCCTCGGCGCCGGCGGTGCCGGAGCCGCCGCCGCCGCCGCACTCACCGCCGCCGGCTGGCACGTCCGCCTCGCCAACCGCACCCGCGAAACCACCGCCACCGTCGCCGCCTCCCTCGGCGCTCAGGCCTTCGCCCTCGACGATCTCGCCCCTGCGCTTGCCGACATCACGCTCCTGATCAACGCGCTACCGCACGATCCCGGCCTCACCCCGCCACCGGGCGTCGCCGCGTTCGACATGACCTACACCGGCCACGAAACCCCCTTCCTCGCGCGCGGCACCGGCCCCATCATCCACGGCATCGACATGCTCATCGCGCAGGCCGAACCCAGTTTCGAGGCCTTCTACGGCCAACCCCCACCCCCCATCGACCAGCGCGAACCCGCCATCGCGCTCCTGCGCGCGCAGCGCTCCTGATCTTGCCTTCTTCTTCG
>JBBQJX010000368.1:0-2154 GCA_038326295.1 Sphingomonadales bacterium | reverse complement strand
CCGAGCAACCCTCGATACCGCACCAGCGCCGGAACGAACCAGGAGACGTCAAACTTGCGCGTGGCACCGCTTACGCTCGTGCGGGTCGTCAGAAGAACAAGTTCGCCATCAAATCCCGAGTTCCATTCGGATTCGTTCAAGCGGCGGGACTGGCCGTTGACCGGGTCTTGCACAAGCGAAAGCGTCGGACTTGCCTGTACAAGGATTGCAAAACTGCCGTCCGAGCGGTGGGCGATCGCAGGTAGAGGCAGCGTGGAGAGCGCCGCGAATGTTTGTTTCCCGTGCTTTGCGCGAATGCCCATCCGACGCGCGAGCCGGACAAGATCCATGGACGTCACCGCCTCGCTCGAGCCGAGTTGGTGACGCAGTTGGCTGGCATCCGCTGCGATTTCGTGGAACTGCAGCGTGACGACAAGCGCAATGAGACCGGTATCGACGGGGTTGGCCAGCGATAGCGTAGACTCCAGTGTACCTCTCTCTCTCACGCCAACACCCCCAAAGCTTGATGGTAGCCTTACGGGTTATTTTTGAAAGTCTTACGACAATGCGGCGCACCAATTCGGCCTGATACCGCATCAAACTTTTTTATCAGTTGAAAAGCTCGAAATCCTCCACATCCTGATGAGTAATGCCGATGTACCCCAATAGCGATTCCCAAGCCCCACTACATCTGATAATGTCCTTTATCAGATGTATGGAGGCGGCGTGGGACTGAGAACGTGGTGGAGCGGATTGGGCTTCGGAATAGCTTTGTCGACCATCGTTATAGCGGTCGATGGCTACCACATGTCCGACTGGAGTGGCGCGCTGCACAGAGGGCTGCTCAGGGCGTTGTTGATTGTTCCGATCACGATGCTGCTCGTTGCTTGGTTTGATAAACAGGGGGAGAATTATTCGCGCCGTCCTGAAGAGTGGGATCATATCGATTAGATGAGCAAAGTGGTCCCCCTCCCCTGCGGCCCGCAGTTGCCGACCCTGATTGCATCGGGCGACGATCGGGCACAGCGTCGCTTCCTAGAGTTCTTCGCCGTCACGATCCGCAACGCGCATACCCGCCGCGCTTATGCCCGCGCAGCGGGCGAGTTCCTGGCTTGGTGCGACGCGCGGGGCGTTGCTTCGATCGCTGCGGTGCAGCCGCTTCATGTCGCGGCCTGGATCGAACAGCTCGGGCGCGAGGTATCGGTCCCAACGGTCAAGCAGCGCCTTGCCGGCGTGCGGCATCTGTTCGATTGGCTAGTAACCGGCCAGGTCGTGTCGACGAACCCGGCCGCTTCTGTGCGCGGCCCGGCGCATAGCGTGCGGCGCGGGAAGACGCCGGTGCTCGCACCCGACGAAGCGCGGCGCTTGCTCGATGCGATCGATGCGACGACGCCAGCGGGCTTACGCGATCGGGCGCTGATTGGGTTGATGGTTTATTCGTTTGCGCGGGTGGGCGCGGCGCTGGCGATGCGCGTTGAGGACGTGTTCGTGCAGAACCGGCGGCTATGGGTGCGGCTGCACGAAAAAGGCGGCAAGCGTCACGAAATGCCGTGCCATCACAATCTCGAGGAGTATCTCACCGCCTATATCGACGGCTGCGAGCTACGCGACGACCGCAAGGGACCGTTGTTCCGCACGATCGCGCGTGGAACCGGGCGATTGAGCGAGACCCCCCTGCCCCAGGCAAACGCCTTCCAGATGGTGCGCCGTCGCGCGGTCGCGGCCGAGATCGCGACTGCGATCGGCAACCATTCGTTCCGCGCAACCGGGATCACCGCCTATTTGAAAAATGGCGGCACCCTGGAGCGGGCCGCGACGATGGCGAACCACGCCTCGACACGCACCACCCAACTCTACGATCGTCGTTCCGATGACGTGACGCTCGACGAGGTGGAGCGCGTGCTGATCTAACACACCTGTATACTCGTATACAGGTGTGTTGCCTGGCGCTGTCTGAGACTGCGTAATTCGCTGATCGGCGCGGTTTAGGCGGCAGCCGTAAAGTTGCCAATCTCCACCGATCGATCGGAGAAGGTCGCGGTGATATGCAGCTCGCCGCCCATCGCCGCGATCAAATCGCGCAAGGTGCTCACCTTCATGTCAGGGCGCCGAACGAGTTTCGATATGGCGGGCTGTTGCACCTCCATCACGTTTGCCAGCTCCTCCTGACTGATA
>JBBQJX010000367.1:0-2165 GCA_038326295.1 Sphingomonadales bacterium | reverse complement strand
AACCGACCAGATTGAAGCCGAGCGCGTCCAGATCGGCGGTGAGGCCTGCCTTGCCGAGATAATCGGTGACGACCTGGCTGCCGGGCGCGAGGCTGGTCTTGACCCAGGGCTTGACGGTGAGGCCGAGCGCGCGGGCCTTGCGCGCGACGAGGCCCGCGCCGAACAGGACGGACGGGTTCGGCGTGTTGGTGCAGCTCGTGATGGCGGCGATCACCACATCGCCGTCGCCCAGATCGTGCGCGCCGGTTTCGCCGACGGGGACGCGGGGTTCCTGGCCGGTCTTGTTCCAGATTTTTGTGAGATCGGCGGCGAAGAGTTCGTCGAGCCCGTCCAGCGCCACCCGGTCCTGCGGGCGGCGCGGGCCGGCGAGGCTGGGGACAACGCTGCCCAGATCGAGTTCGAGCGTTTGCGTGAAGACGGGATCGGCGTCCCCCGCCTCGTAGAACATGCCCTGCGCGCGGGTATAGGCTTCGACGAGTGCGATGCGGTGTTCGTCGCGGCCGGTGAAGCGCAGGAACTCGAGCGTGACGCGGTCCACGGGGAAGAAGCCGCAGGTGGCGCCGTATTCGGGGGCCATGTTCGAGATGGTGGCGCGATCGGGGAGCGTGAGGTGCTGCAGGCCCTCGCCGTAGAATTCGACGAAGCGGCCGACCACGCCGTGCGCGCGCAGGATCTGGGTGACGGTGAGCACGAGATCGGTGGCGGTAATGCCCTCGCGCAGCTTGCCGGTGAGCTTCATGCCGACGACTTCGGGGATCAGCATCGAGACGGGCTGGCCGAGCATCGCGGCTTCGGCCTCGATCCCGCCGACGCCCCAGCCGAGCACGCCCAGCGCATTGACCATCGTGGTGTGGCTATCGGTGCCGACCAATGTATCGGGGTAGGCGACGTGCGCGCCAGTGGTGTCGGTCGAGGTCCAGACCGATTGGGCGAGATATTCGAGGTTGACCTGGTGGCAGATGCCGGTGCCGGGCGGCACGACGCGGAAGTTCCTGAAGCTGTCCGATCCCCAGCGCAGGAACTCGTAGCGTTCGATGTTGCGCCGGTATTCGAGATCGACATTGTCCTCGAAGGCCTGCGCGTTGCCGAATTCATCGACCATGACCGAGTGATCGATGACGAGATCGCAGGGGACGAGCGGGTTGATCTTCTGGGGATCGCCGCCGAGTTTCGCCATTGCATCGCGCATCGCGGCGAGATCGACGACGGCGGGGACGCCGGTGAAATCCTGCATGAGGACGCGCGCCGGGCGGTACTGGATTTCGCGTTCGACCGGGCCGTGGAGCCAGGCGGCCATCGCAGTGAAGTCTTGCGGCGTGACGGTATCGCCATCCTCGAAGCGGAGCAGGTTTTCGAGCAGCACTTTCATGCTGAAGGGGAGCCGGGAGATATCGCCGATGTGGGCGGCGGCCTCGGGCAGGCTGTAATACGCGTAATCGCGGCCTTCGACGGCGAGCGTGCGGCGGGTTTGCAGGCTGTCGTGGCCGATGGCGGTCATGGGGTTTCCTTGGGCGCGGGCGGTGCTGGGCTGCGGTGTAGCGCGCGGGCGCGGGGGAGCAAGTCGGGCGCGCTGCGGACGTTCGGGATCGGGGTGGGCGAGCGGGATCGGGATCAGGGTTTGCGATGGAGACCTTTCCGACGCTGACCACGCCCGGCCATGTCGAAAAGCGAATTCGCATTATCGACTTAGTCGATTGGGTAATCGGGGTGGTTGGGATAGCTTCGTTGCTGCCCCATCCAGAAGAACCGGCAGCCGGTCGGGATGAAGGACATTGCGACGACGCGTGTGTTTCGCGCGAATTGGGTTGCCAACGATCTTGGGGAGCGTCGATGATCACCTGTGCCCGCCCGGCGAACGTCCGCCGCTGCTTCGCCGTCAACCTCGTGGCGATCGCGTCGGCGGGCGCGACCATGTGTTCGTCCGCCACGATCGCGCGCGCCCAGCAGCCTGGCGGGGTGCTCGCCACGCCCGCGTCGGCACCCGAAGCGGGCATCGCCGAAATCGTGGTCACCGCGCAGAAGCGGGCTGAACGAAGCCAGAAGGTTCCGATCGCGATTTCGGCGATCGGCGCAGCGACGCTGCGCGATACGGGGTTCCAGAATTTGGGCGACCTCGCGCGGCTGACCCCCTCGCTCCAGCTGAGCAACTTCGGTCCGATCGCGTT
>JBBQJX010000366.1:0-2180 GCA_038326295.1 Sphingomonadales bacterium | reverse complement strand
CCGTCGTCGGCACGGGCGCTGCTGACAAGGCGCAGGTCCAAGCCATGGTCCGCATCCTGCTGCCCGGTTGCGCCCCCGCCACGCCCGACGCCGCCGACGCGCTCGCGGTCGCCATCTGCCACGCACACCACCTCGCCAGCGCGCGCCGGGCGTACGCCGCATGATCGCCTACCTCACCGGCAAAACCGGCCGCTCGGGCGCGGATTGGGTGCTGATCGATGTTGGCGGCGTGGGCTTACGCGTCCAATGCTCGAGGCGCACGCTGGATCGCCTCCCCCCCGCCGGCGAAACCGCCACGCTCCACACCGAAATGCTGGTGCGCGAAGACGCGATCACGCTCGTCGGCTTCCTCGATCTGGACGAGCATGGCTGGTTCGGCCTGCTCCAGAGCGTCCAGGGCGTCGGTGCCAAGGTGGCGCTCGCCATCCTGTCCGCGCTCTCGCCCGATGAACTCACGCGCGCGGTCGGCAGCGGCGATGCGGCCTTCGTCGCCCGCGCGCAAGGGGTCGGTCCCAAGCTCGCCGCACGCATCGTCAACGAACTCAAGGACCGGGTGCCCGCCTTCGGTGGCTCCCCCATTGCCACCCCCGCCGC
Organism: Sphingomonadales bacterium; assembly: GCA_038326295.1. GTDB lineage: Bacteria > Pseudomonadota > Alphaproteobacteria > Sphingomonadales > Sphingomonadaceae > JAVVHE01. Next base: position 1,586 of record JBBQJX010000366.1, on the reverse strand, counting down.
CCCGCCGCGCGGCAGCCCCCAGGCCGACGCGCTCTCCGCGCTCGCCAATCTCGGCTTCCGCCCGGCCGAGGCCGCGCGCGCGGTTGCCGATGCGCAGGCCGAACTGGGGGCCGATGCCGCAGTCGACGCGCTCATCGCTGCAGCCCTGCGCCGGACCGCCCGATGAGCCTCACGGCCCCCGCGCTTGCGCCCGGCGATCCCGATCAGGCGTTGCGCCCGCAATATCTGGCGGACTTCATCGGGCAGGAGGATGCGCGCGCCAATCTCGCGGTGTTCATCGAGGCTGCGCGCACTCGGGGCGAGGCGCTCGATCACGTTCTGCTGCTGGGGCCGCCCGGGCTGGGCAAGACCACGCTCGCCGCCATCGTCGCGCGCGAACTCGGCGTGCAGATGCGCCACACCAGCGGGCCAGTGATCGCGCGCCCCGGCGATCTGGCGGCGCTGCTCACCAACCTCGAACCGCGCGACGTGCTGTTCATCGACGAGATCCACCGCTTGTCCCCCGTGGTGGAGGAAATCCTCTACCCCGCGATGGAAGACCGCGCGCTCGACATCATGATTGGCGAGGGGCCGTCCGCGCGCAGCGTCCGCATCGCGCTCCCCCCCTTCACGCTCGTGGGCGCGACCACGCGCTCGGGACTGCTCGCCACGCCGCTGCGCGACCGGTTCGGCATCCCAATCCGCCTTCAGTTCTACACCGTCCCCGAACTCGAAGAAGTGGTGCGCCGTGCCGCCCGCCTGCTCGGGGCGGAACTGGAGTCGGCGGCCGCGCGCGAGATCGCCGCGCGCTCGCGCGGCACCCCGCGCATCGCGGGCCGTCTGATGCGCCGGGTACGGGACTTCGCAGCCGTCGCGGGCACCAGCCCGATCACGCGCGCCGCGGCGGATGCATCGCTAACCCGGCTGGGCGTCGATCACGCCGGGCTGGACGCGCTCGACCGGCGGTATCTCTTCATGATCGCGGAGCAATATGGCGGCGGGCCAGTGGGCGTCGAAGCGCTCGCCGCAGGTCTCTCCGAACCGCGCGATACGGTCGAGGACGTGCTCGAACCCTATCTGATCCAGCAGGCGCTGATCGCCCGTACCGCCCGTGGCCGCGCGTTGCTCCCGGCGGGGTGGCGGCACATTGGCGTCACACCCCCCTCGCGCGCGACCGAGCTGCCCCTCGACGACTGAGCCGCCGCTTGGCCGCCGCGCCGCGCCGCCCTACACGCAGCCATGCCCTCACCCGCCGTTCATGCGTTGGCCTTACGAGTTTACGCCGCCGACACTGACGCGTCCGGGATCGTTCACCATGCGCAATACCTCGTCTTCGCCGAACGTGCCCGGTCCGAAATGCTCCGCGAATATGCGATCGCCGCCGACACGCTGGGCGACACCACAGCAGGCTACTGGATCGTGCGGCGCGCGGCGTTGACGTATCGCGCCCCCGCCCGGCTGGACGATGCGATCGTGATGCAAAGCCGCGTCGTCGGCGTGCGCGGCGCGTCGTGCGATCTGGAGCAGCGCGCGATGCGGGGGGCCGACACGCTGGCCGAGATCGCAATCACAGTCGCCTACCTGACCGCCGATGGCCGCCCCAAGCG
>JBBQJX010000365.1:0-2204 GCA_038326295.1 Sphingomonadales bacterium | reverse complement strand
GGCATCGTGCGATCATCCACGCCTGCACGATCGGCGATGAGACGCTGGTCGGCATGGGCGCGATCGTGATGGACGGCTGCGTCATCGAGAGTGGCGCGATGCTCGCGGCGGGCGCGATGCTGACGCCGGGCAAGCGCATCCCCGCAGGCGAGCTGTGGGCTGGGCGGCCCGCCACCCTGTTGCGCCTGCTCACCACGGAGCAACAGACGGGCAACCGTGCCGCAGCGCTCGGCTATGCCGCGCTGGCGCAGGCGCACCGCAAGGCGTTAAGCGCGCCGCAGTAACGCGCGCGCCGCCGCGTCGAGCCCCGCCAGAGTCAACGGGAACATGCGCCCGCCCAGCGCCTCGCGCACCATCGTGGTGGACTGCGTATAACCCCACGTGCGCTCCTCCACCGGATTGAGCCACGCCGCGCCCGCATACGCCCCCGTCAGCCGCGCCAGCCACACCAGCCCGGGCTCCGCGTTCATATGCTCGACTGACCCGCCAGGCACCGCCAGCTCATAGGGCGACATCGCGGCATCGCCCACGAACAGCAGCTTCCAATCCGCGCCGTAGCGGTTCAGCACATCGAAAGTGGGCGTCGCTTCGGTCCGCCGACGCCGATTGTCCTTCCACAGCGCCTCGTAGGGGCAGTTGTGGAAGTAGAAGAACTCGAGGTGCCGGAATTCGCTGCGTGCGGCCGAGAACAGTTCCTCGCTAACCCGCACATGGTCGTCCATCGATCCACCCGCATCGAGCAGCAGCAGCAGCTTGACCGTATTCCTCCGCTCGGGCCGCATTTTCACGTCCAGCCAGCCCGAGCGCGCGGTCCCGTCGATCGTGCCCGGCAGATCGAGCTCGTCCGCCGCGCCTTCGCGCGCGAACTTGCGCAGCCGTCGCAGCGCGAGCTTGATGTTGCGTGTGCCAAGCTCGACCGTATCGTCCAGGTGGGCGAACTCGCGCTTGTCCCAAACTTTGATCGCGCGCCGATGACGGCTCTCAGCCTGCCCGATCCGTACCCCTTCCGGATTATACCCATAGGCCCCGAACGGCGACGTGCCTCCCGTTCCGATCCATTTGGAGCCGCCCTGATGCCGCCCCTCCTGCTCGGCGAGGCGCTTCTGCAGCGCCTCCATGATCGCCTCCCACGATCCCAGCCCCTCGATCTTCGCCATCTCTTCGGGCGAAAGATGTTTCTCGGCGAGCTTGCGCAGCCACTCCCCGGGGATGGCTACCGGCCCGCCCTCAGGCGCGGTCGGGGTTTCGATCCCGCCGAACATTTGACCGAACACCTGGTCGAAGCGATCGAGCTGGCTCTCGTCATGCACATAGGTCGCGCGCGCGAGGTGATAAAAATCGTCGATGTCCGGGTCGATCACGCCCGCCCGGAGCGCGCCTAGCAATGTGAGGTGTTCGCGCAGCGAGGCGCGCACGCCGCCAGCACGCAGCGCATCGAGAAAATCGAGGAGCATGGCAACTTCGTTACGCAAACCTTGCGCTATGAGCCAGCTTGGCCCGGCAGAGACTGCCGTTTGCGTCAAAGCGTCGGTGGTGCGTCGTCACCGGCTCCCTCCTGAGCGATCCGCGCGCGCGCGTCGGCGCGTCGGCGCGTCGCGAGCCATGCCGCGCCACCGAGCGTCAGCGCGATCGCAGTGGCTGCCGCAATCTGACGCGAGCCGGGCCACGCCAGCCCGCGCCGGAAATCCCGCGCCATCGACTCAAGGACGGATGCATCGTCGATCTGCGCGCGTGCAAAGTCCTGTTCGGCGAGGCTGAGCCGGCGCGGTGTGAAGGGGACCAACGTCTTGGCGTAGGTGCCGACCCCCACGTCGAGCGCGGCCGCAAGCCGACCATCGGCGGCGGCGAGTATCGAGGTCCAGTCGTCGAGCGTCATTCCCAGATGCTCGGCGATGAGGCCGTCGCGCACGCCCGCGATCCCCGCGCGCGCCCGCTGCGCATGAGCATCGTCGCGATTTGCCTCGATCGCCAGATCGCATTCGGTGTCGAGCCCCATCGAGCGTTTATTCACGTTCGACGAGCCGACGCGCAGGAACGTATCATCGATGACCAGGATCTTGGCGTGGACATAGATGTCCGCGCCGCCCGAGGTGATCGGCGTGTAGAACCGAAGTCGGCCGTGCGTGTCCGCATCGCGCACGCGGGCGAACAGCACTGCGCGCGCCGAATCCATCATTTCGGATTCGATCCAGCCTTCCGCACTC
>JBBQJX010000364.1:0-2212 GCA_038326295.1 Sphingomonadales bacterium | reverse complement strand
AAACGCGCGAAGCCGGGCGCGCGCTGCGCGAACTCGCCGATTTCAACCGCGATGGCTGGATCCAGGCGCGCGAATACCGCTCCGCAGTCGATCGCCTCGGCGGCGGCAACAGCGGCTACGCCGACAACCAGGATGATTACGACCGGTCCTACTGAGCACGGTCAGACTCCCTCTCCCGCAACGCGGGAGGGGGACAGGCCGAGGGCCAGGGCGAGGGAGGGCGCGCGAAGCGCCCCCTCCCTAATGCCGCGTGCTGCGCAATTCTTCCTTCAATCGCAGCTTCTCACGCTTCATCCGGGTGATCGCCAGCTGGTCCGGCAAGGGTCGCTGCGCTTCGGCGGCGATCCTCGTTTCCAGTTGCGCGTGACGGGCACTGAGCGAGGCATGATGCGCTTCGATCATCGGCTTCATCTCCGGATGGGCAAGAGGGAAGGTCCAGCAGACATAGTCGAGTGTGGCGCGTTTGTAATGTCTCCTGTGGATAAAACGACGGACGGTTCGTCGCAAAGCTAAGCTGTCTCCGGCCGGGCTCCAGCCCACGCCCGCGCCAGCCCCTCGAACTCGCGCACGCCCAGCGTCTCCGCCCGCCGCTCCCCCGAAATCCCCGCCGCGTCGAGCGCCTCCACGCCGCCCGGCAACGCGCGCATCGCCGCGCGCAGCATCTTGCGCCGCTGCCCGAAGGCGGCCGCAGTAACCCTTTCCAGATCGCCGACCGAACAGCCCGGCGAGGGCAGGGGGGTCAGATGCACCACCGCACTCGAAACCTTGGGCGCGGGCGTGAACGCGTCGGGCGGCAATGTCAGCGCGATCTTCGCCACCGCGCGCGATCCCACAAGGACCGCCAGCCGTCCGTAAGCTCCGCTGCCCGGCGCGGCGACGATCCGCTCCGCCACCTCGCGCTGGAACATCAGCGTCAGCGAAAGCCACCACGGCGGCCACGACTCCACGCTCAGCCAGCGCACCAGCAGCGCGGTCGCGATATTGTACGGCAGGTTCGCCAGAACATGCGCGGGTTCGCCCAGCAGCGCCGCCTCGTCCACCGCCAGCGCATCCGCCCCCTCTACCCGCAGCCGCCCCGGATAGACCGCGCCCAATTCAGCCAGCGCAGGCAGCGCCCGGTCGTCGCGCTCGACTGCCACCACGCGCGCGCCTGCCGCCAGCAGCGCGCGCGTCAGCCCGCCTGGCCCCGGCCCGACCTCGTAAACCAGCGCACCATCCAGCCGCCCCGGCACGCGTGCGATCTTGGCGAGCAGATTGCCATCGAGCAGGAAATTCTGCCCCAGCGATTTCTTCGCCGCCAGCCCGTGACGCGCAATGATCTCGCGCAGCGGCGGCAGCCTCTCCTCTCCCGCCGAGCGGGGGAGGTGCCCCGAAGGGGCAGAGGGGGCTTTTAAGTCCGCCGCGCTCACCCCGCCGCGAGCGCCCGTGCCGCCGCGCAAGCGCCCGCCAGCCGGATCGCCGCGATCATCGCATCGGGCCGCGCCAGCCCCATCCCCGCAATCCCGAACGCCGTCCCGTGATCGGGCGAGGTGCGCACGATCGGCAGCCCGGCGGTGAAGTTCACCCCCTCGTCGAACGCGATCGTCTTCAACGGCACCAGCGCCTGATCGTGATACATGCACAGTGCCGCATCGTAAGTCGCGCGCGCGCGCGCATCGAACATCGTGTCGGCGGGCAGCGGCCCGCGCGCGTCGATCCCTTCCGCGCGCAGCATCTCCACCGCCGGCGCGATGATGTCGATCTCCTCGCGCCCCAGCGCGCCGCCCTCGCCCGCGTGCGGGTTCAATCCCGCCACCGCCAGCCGGGGCGCGGCAATGCCCAAATCGCGCATCAGCGCCTTCGCCACAACCCGCCCGCGCGCCACGATCAGCTCGGTCGTCAGCGCTGCGAACACGTCGCGCAGTGCCAGATGGATCGTCACCGGCGCGGTGGTCAGCGCATCGCTTACCAGCATCATCGCCACATTGTCCCGCGCCACGCCGCAGCGTTCGGCCACGAACTCGGTCGCGCCCGGATAATTGAAGCCGATCGCGTACATGTTCGCCTTGGCGATCGGCCCCGTCACCAGCGCGGCAGCCGCCCCCTCGCGCGCCAGCCCCACGGCCATCTCGAGGCTATCGAGCGCCACGCGCGCGCCCGCTGCATCGGGCTTGCCGAGCACGATGTCGGCCGCGCCCTGCACCGGCAGGATGGGCAACGCGCGCTCGAACAC
>JBBQJX010000363.1:0-2263 GCA_038326295.1 Sphingomonadales bacterium | reverse complement strand
CGTGCGCGAACACGTCCACATCGTTATCGGGCGGCACGGCGACGACGGCCTTGAACTTCCGGGGGAGGTAGGTCGCGCCGTAGATCGGTACGGCTTCGGGTTCGCCCACCAGCGGTTCGCCATCGAGCCAGATTTCGCGGTAGGCGCCGGAGTGGGGCAGGAGATCGACCGAGATGCGCGTGGCGAGCGCGTAGGCGGCGGCGTGCGCGGCGCTGACGTGCGGGTTGGTCGAGGCGAGGACGTTGCGGTTCACGTCGCCACATGCTGCCAGCGTATCGAGCGCGGCCGCATCGATCGCCTGCATGGTGGCTTTAAGGTTCGATTTGATGACGCCATGATACTGGACCGTCTGACGCGTGGTCAGCCGGATCGCTTCACCCGCGTAATCGTGCGCGAGTTTATCGAGCTTGAGCCATTGCGAGGGCGTGATAACGCCGCCCGGGATGCGCAGGCGCAGCATGAAGGCGTAGGCCTTGTCGAGCTTCTTGGTGGTGCGTTCTGGGCGCAGATCGCGATCGTCCTGCAGATACATGCCGTGGAACTTGACGAGCTGCTGATCATCCTCGGCGATCGCGCCGGTGTGGGTTTGGGTGAGGCCGTGCGCGAGCGTGCCGCGCAGGCCCTGGCTGGCGGTCTTGATGCGTTCGTTGGGGGAGAGGGTCATGTTAGGTCCTTACCGGTATTCTACTTGCTCGCGAAACGGGCGGGGTGGGCGCGGCGGGGTCGCAGGGCATTCCCTCCTCTCCCGCACTTGCGGGGGAGGTGGCGCGCAGCGCCGGAGGGGGTTTTTCCCGCCCCGTAACCCCCTCCGCCCTTCGGGCACCTCCCCCGCAAAGGGCGGGAGAGGAGGTTGGTGATGTTTACCGGCGGGGGTTGGCGGGGGACGGTAAGGTGAGGGTCATGCCGACCGCTCCACGAATGCTCCAGATCGCGCGCAAGCTTCGCGGGCGGATGTGGCCGCCCGAAGTGCGCCTTTGGGTTCGGCTGCGTGCGCACCGCGAAGGGCCACAATTCCGACGGCAGCGGCCGGTGGGGCCGTATGTGCTCGACTTTTATTGTCACGCCGCGCGGCTGGTGATCGAGGTGGACGGCTGCGGGCACTCGATGGGGGACAGGCCCGAGCGCGACGAGCGTCGTGATGCGTGGTTGGGGGCGCGCGGGCTGAGGGTGGTGCGCATTGCGGCTTCCGATGTGATGGCGGACGCGGACGAAGTAGCGGATAGCGTCAGACGGATGGCGGTGTCCCTCCTCTCCTGCGGAGCGCGGGAGGTGCCCGAAGGGCGGAGGGGGTAGTCAGGCGGGGAGACCCCCTCCGGCGCTGCGCGCCACCTCCCCCGCTTCGCGGGAGAGGAGAGGTTAATACACATCGGTTAGGTAGCAGCGCTCCTTTTCGAGCGAAGTTACGGCGGCTTCGGCCGCTTCCGGCCCCAGCGCTTTTACCCCCGCGTAAGCCCCCACCACCGCGCGGCGCACGTCCTTGGCCATAGCGCCTGCGTCGCCGCACACATACAGCCGCGCGCCGCTTTCGAGCCACTCCACCAGATCGCGGGCGCGGTCGGCGATGGCGTGCTGGACGTAGCGTTTGGTGGGGGCGTCGCGCGAGAAGGCGAGGTCGAGGCGGGCGAGTGTGCCGTCCTCGAGCGCGCTCTGCCATTCGAGCTGGTACAGGAAATCGTGGCTGAAGCGGCGATCGCCGTAGAACAGCCAGTTGCGCCCCGTGCTCCCAAGCGCGGCGCGCTCCTGGACGAAGGCGCGGAAGGGGGCGACGCCGGTGCCCGGGCCGATCATGATGATATCGGTCGCGGGATCGGCGGGCAGGCGGAAGTGGCGGTTGGGCTTGACGCGCGCGCGGATCGTGGCCCCGGTGGCGAGGCGATCGGCCACATGCGTGGAGGCGACACCCGCGCGGGCGCGGCCGTGCGCGTGGTAGCGGACGGCGGCGATGAGGAGGTGGGCTTCGGCGTCGCCAACCGCCGCGCGGCTCGATGCGATCGAATAGGCGCGCGGCGGCAGCGGCCGGGTGAGGCCGGTCAGCGCTTCGGGCGTGAGATCGGCGGGGAAGGCTTCGAGCAGGTCCACAAGCTGGCGGCCGCTGGCCCATTCCCTCGCGTGGCCAGCTTCGATCAGCACGTTCAGGTCGGCGCGCTGCGCGATCGCGGCGTAACGCTCGATCACTGGGAGCGGGAGCGTGGTGATGTCGCGCTCGTGGCCGAGCGCGGTGGTCAGCGCGTCGTCAGGGCCAAGGCGGGCGGCGCGGAGCACG
>JBBQJX010000362.1:0-2269 GCA_038326295.1 Sphingomonadales bacterium | reverse complement strand
GGGCCTGTAACGGAGTATTATATATGAGCGACGCGCTTACGCTTCCGGCGACCGCGCGCGACCGGTTTGGCAAGGGCGCATCCCGCGCGCTGCGACGCACAGGCCGCGTCCCCGCCGTGATCTACGGCGCGGGCGAGGCTGCAACGGGCATCCATCTGGAAGAAAAGGTGCTGGTGAAGCATCTGCAGACGGGCCACTTCCTCAACACCCGCTTTGCCATCGAGCTCGACGGGGCGACGCACCTGACGCTGCCGCGCGACGTGCAGTTCCACCCGGTCACCGATCGGCCGATCCATGTCGATTTCTTCCGGCTCGGCGTCGGCACGCGCATCACGGTCGCGGTGCCGGTGCGCTTCGTGGACGAGGACAAATCGCCGGGCATCAAGCGCGGCGCGACGATCAACATCGTGCGCCACGAGATCGAACTGGTGTGCGATGCGGATAATATCCCCGACGAGATCGTGATCAGTCTGGAGGGTCGCGACGTGCCCGATTCGATCCATATCAGCTCGGTCACGCTGCCTGCGGGCACCGTGTCCGCGATCACCGACCGCGATTTCACCATCGCCACCATCGCCGCACCGTCGGCGATGCGCTCGGCCGAGGATGCCGCCCCGGTGGAAGCGCCCGCAGCCGCAGCCGCACCCGCAGCAAAGGCGTAAGTTGCGCCTGTGGGTCGGGCTGGGCAATCCCGGCCCGGCTTACGCGGGGCACCGGCACAATGTGGGCTTCATGGCGGTGGACCGCATCGCGCAGGTCCACGGCTTCGATCCGTGGCGCGCGCGCTTCCAGGGGCTGGGCGCGGACGGGCGCGTCGGGGCGGAGAAGCTGCTGCTTCTGAAGCCGCAGGGATTCATGAACGAAAGTGGCCAGTCGGTGCGGCGCGCGGTGGACTTCTTCAAGCTCGCGCCCGCCGACATCACCGTCTTCTATGACGAGCTCGATCTGATCCCCGGGCGCGTCAAGGTCAAAACCGGCGGGGGGGCGGCGGGGCATAATGGCATCCGCTCGATCGCCGCGCATCTCGGGCCCGAGTTTCACCGCGTGCGCATCGGTATCGGCCATCCGGGGCACAAGGACCGCGTTACGCCCCATGTTCTCGGCGATTTCGCCAAAACGGACCGCGAATGGCTTTCACAAATGCTGGACGCGGTGGCGGCCGAGGTGCCATGGCTGATCGCCAACGACGCATCCCGCTTCATGAGCGAGGTCGCGCGCAGGACAGGGGACGAGGGTTGACGCTCGACATTCGTGAAATCGCCGACGGGGACGTGCAGCCGCTGATCGCGTTGTGGCGCGTGTGCGAGCTGACGCGCCCGTGGAACTCGCCCGAGGACGATATCGGTCACGCGCGCGCCACCGATCACGCGACGATCCTGCTCGGCTTCACCGGCTTCGCGCTGGTCGCGTCCGCGATGGTCGGGTTCGATGGGCACCGGGGCTGGGTGTATTATCTCGCGGTCGATCCGACGCAGCAGAACAAGGGCCACGGCCGCGCGATGATGGCAGCGGCCGAGGACTGGCTGCGCACGCGCGGCGCGCCTGCGCTGCGCGTGATGGTGCGCGATGCGAACACCGATGCGCTGCGCTTCTATGCAGCGCTTGGGTTCGAGCCGCAGACGGTCGCGGTGCTGGGCAAGCGGCTGGGTGCGGGCGGGGTGGACTGAACGCGGTTACGCGGACGCGCGGCCCGTCCCCAATCGCGCCACCTCCGCTTCCAGCGCGGCGATCCGCGCGCGCATCGGCGCGGTGGCGGCGGCGATCTGCTCCTCGGTGAAGCGCCGGGGGATATGCTGCGGGCAGTTGCGGTCCCACGCGCTGACGCGGACCACCGCCGCCCGGTCCACGCGAGCGACATAGCCCGGCACCATCAGCGAACCGACGAGCGCCGGATCGTCGGCGGCGTCCATGAAACGCAGATGGCCATACACCTTCAGGCGGCGCTGTCCGGGGTAATCCATGAAGAACAGTGCGACCCGGTCTTCGCCCGCCACGTTGCCCGCGCTCACGAACTGCTGGTTGCCGCGGAAATCGGCCCAGGCGATCGTATGCGCATCGGGTGTGCGCGCGAAGCCGGGCGGGCCGCCGCGAAACTGTACATAGGGCCAGCCGGTTTCGGATACGCTGGCGAGGTAGAAGCCGTCGCGCTCGGCGATGAAGGCTTGCTCATCGGGGCCGAGCGCGTCGTTGTCGCGCCCCGTGTCGCGCGCATAGGCGCGCCTGCTCCCCGCCTTTTCCTGCAGCGCCTTCACTGCGGGGGTGAACGCTG
>JBBQJX010000361.1:0-2275 GCA_038326295.1 Sphingomonadales bacterium | reverse complement strand
TGTTCGGTCGCGTTGCTTGAGGGCGGCGCGGTCGTTGCCGCGCGTCACGAGGAGATCGGGCGCGGTCATGCCGAATGGCTGATCCCGATGGTGGCCGAGCTGCTGGACGGCGCGCGACCCGACTCGATCCTGGTCGATGTGGGGCCGGGCAGCTTCACCGGCGTGCGTGTAGGGCTGGCGGCGGCGCGCGCCTTCGCGCTGGCGTGGGAGTGTCGGGTGGACGGCGTGGGCGCGGACGCATTGGTGGCGCGCGCGGCGTTTGCGGTTGCGGCCGCGCCCGGGCGCATCCTCGTGCTGCTGGACGCGCTGCGCGGCGAAGTCTTCGCGCGCGAATGGGACCGGGACGGACCCACCGGCCAGACGATCGCGCTTGCCCCCGAGGCGGCTTCGGAGGCGGCGGCGCGCGTGGGCGCGGCGGCGGGCAACGGACTCGCACTGCTACCCTTCCTGCCCGCGTGGACCGATGCGCGCGCGCCGGATGCGCGCGCGGCGCGATTGCTGCGACCGGGCGATCGCGTGACCGCAATCCCCCTTTACATCCGCGCGCCCGACGCCAAACCGCAGGCATGATCGCCTTCGTCCGCGCGACCGACGCGCATTTGCCTGGCATCATGGGCGTCATCGCGCAGGCCTTCGACGCGGGCTTCGGCGAACTGTGGAACGAGGACCAGGTGATCGGCGCGCTGGGCCATCCGGACCGGGTGGGCGAGGTTGTGCTCGCCGACGCCATCGTCATCGCATTCAGTATCGCACGCTATGCGGCGGAGGAGGGCGAGCTGTTGCTCGTCGCGGTCTCGCCGTCGTGGCGCAGGCGCGGCATCGGCGCGGCGCTGATCGACAATGTTCTGGACCAGGTGCGCGCGAGGGGCGGGGCGACGATGTTCCTCGAGGTCCGCGATGCGAACGATGCCGCAGGTGCGCTGTACCGCGCGCGCGGCTTCGAGGCGGTCGGTCGACGCAAGGGATACTATGCGGGACGCGATCAACGCCGCCACGATGCGATCACGATGCGACGATGCCTCTGATCGCATAGTAAAGGCCCGACTTTATGCCAAGATCAGGCTTGCGCGCCAGCAAAAGACGGACCATAGCGCGCATCAGCATTACGCATGAGTTTTGCAACCAAGGGAAACAAATCAAATGAACGATCGCACCGAGGCCCATGAGGGCCTGCTGACGCTGACCTCCGAAATCGTTTCGAGCCATGTTGCTAACAACACCGTCGCGGTTTCGGATGTGCCGAACCTGATCGAACATGTGTTCAATACGCTCGCCAAGCTCGGAACCGAAACCAAGGCCCCCGAAGCCAAGCAGGAGCCCGCAGTCTCGGTGCGTGCGTCGATCAAGCCCGATTTCATCGTGTGCCTCGAAGACGGCAAGAAGCTCAAGATGCTCAAGCGCCATCTGATGACGCATTACAATCTGACGCCCGACGAATATCGCTCGAAGTGGAACCTGCCCAACGATTACCCGATGGTCGCGCCGAACTACGCGCAGCAGCGCCGGACGCTCGCCAAGAAGATCGGCCTGGGCACCAAGCGTACCGCCACGCCTGCGGCAGCCGGCAAGCGCTAGGCACAACCGCGTCGCGCCGCCCCGGATCCGGGGCGGCGCGATTTTACGCGGGCCTTCCGCTCGTGCGCCAGCCGCGATAAGCCCGGCAACGGCGCGAGTGGGCGCGCCCGGGGGAGCGGTCATGCCTTTGTTCGCCATCCATTGTCTCGACAAGCCCGAAAGCGGCGCGCTGCGCGCCCAGACGCGGGCTTTGCATCTGGCGTATCTGGATGCGATCGAGCCGCGCATCTTCGTGGCGGGTCCGCTCCTCGATCTGGAGGGCGTGGCCATGGGCAGCCTGATGATCGTCGACTGCGCGGACCGCCGTGCGGCGTATGATTTCGCGGCTGGCGATCCCTATTCGCTCGCGGGCCTGTTCCAGAGCGTGGCGATCACCGCGTGGCGACAGGTCTATCCGTCCGACGCAAAGCCTTGATCGCGGCCGCTCTTCGGCCCATCTGATACCGGAGCGGAGCACTCCGATTATATGATGCGCCTGACCAACCTTGCCGACTATGCGGTCGTCGTGATGACGGAGGCCGCGCGCTGCGATGGCTGCGCGTCCGCGACGCGCATCGCAGGCAAGACGGGTTTGCCGGGGCCGACGGCGGCCAAGCTGCTGAACGCACTCGCGCGGGCAGGCCTTCTGGTCTCGACTCGCGGCGTCGGCGGCGGTTTCAAGCTGTCGCGCTGCCCCGAGACGATCACGCTCGCCGATATC
>JBBQJX010000360.1:0-2310 GCA_038326295.1 Sphingomonadales bacterium | reverse complement strand
AGGATGACGGGCAGCGTCACCTTGCCCTCGCGGAAGTCGTCGCCCTTGGCCTTGCCCATCGTGTCCGCGTCCGACGCGTAATCGAGCACGTCGTCGATCAGCTGGAACGCGATCCCCAGATTGCGACCGAAGCCCTCCAGCGCTTCCGTGGTCCCGTCCTCGCGTTCGGCGACCACGCCCGCGATCTCGGCGGCGGCAGCGAACAAGGTCGCGGTCTTGGCGGTGATGATCGCCAGATAGCGGTCCTCGTCGGTCTCGATCCGGCGCTGGGCGCTCAGCTGGTCCACCTCGCCCGCCGCAATCACCGCGCTCGCGCCCGAGAGGATGCGCAGGCAACGTAGCGATCCATCGTCCACCATCAGCTCGAACGCGCGGCTGAACAGGAAATCGCCGACCAGCACCGAGGCCGCATTGCCCCAGATGATGTTCGCGGTCCGCCGCCCGCGCCGCAGCCCGCTCATGTCGACCACATCGTCGTGCAGCAGTGTGGCGGTGTGGATGAATTCGACCGCCGCCGCGAGCCGATGATGGCGCGTGCCGCCATATCCCAGCATCCGCGCGCACGCCAAGGTCAGCATCGGGCGCAGACGCTTGCCGCCACCGGCAATCAGGTGCCCCGCCAGCTCGGGGATCAGCGCGACCGGCGAGCGCATCCGGTCGAGGATGACGCGATTGACTTCCCCCATCTCGGGCGCAACCAGCGCCAGCAGCGGATCGAGGCTGGGCTCCGGCGAAGAGGCCGCCGGGGAGCGGATCGGGGTTATGGTGGCGGTCAGGGGATGCTCCCGGGCGTTGCGGCGCTGCACATAAGCGCAACGCTTGCCCGCGCCAAGCGACGCAACGCCGCCGTGACGCAGGTGTAACACTTGGCTCCGCGCGGGAGGTCGGCCTTCTACCGCCGCGCGGGGTGCGCCCGGATCGGCTGTACGCCCTGCACCTCGGGAAAGACCATGCGATGCACCGTGTCGGAAGCCTCGGCGGGCGCTGCGACATCCCGGTTGCGCGAAGCATCGCTGATCGGCTCCGACCGCGCCATAGCACGCACGGGGTAAACGCGGCCGCCATCGTCATCGGCCTTCAGCGCCCCGAACCACCGGCTGAACTCGCCCACCGTGATCCGCCGGGCGAGCGCGCTCAACGGCGGCGCGCCGCCATCGAAACGAATATCGCTCGCAAGCCGCTCGGGCGCACGCGCCACGCGGGTGCCGATGAACCACTGCCCCGCCTCCTCCGTCGAGGGATGCTGACGCCCCAGCGCCAAGCCCAGCGCCGGCCGCTCGCGCGCAGCTTCGAGGATACGGCCGCCGACGACCAGAAGGCTGGCGCCATCGAAATCGGGATCGTCGTTCATCATCGCTCGGACCCGGGCTGTGTCATACGGTGGCGAGTTACGGTCGCCTGCGCGCGGGCTTGCGCGTCAGCCCAATGGGCGGAAAGTCGCGCGCTTGATCTGCGTGCCCGACATGCCCGGCCCGCTTCCGGCGATCAGCGTATCCTGGGCAACGATGCGCGGCGCGCCATCGGGGCCGGGCGCATAGCGGTTGGTCGCATCGAACTTGTCGATCTTGGCAACCACGAACATGCGGAACGGCGCGGTCGCATAGAAATGCGCCTCGCGCACATAGGGCCGTGCGGCCGTCGTATCGACGATCAGGTCGGCCACCAGACGATCCGCGAACCCGTCGCGCTGCAGGAAGCCCTTGGGCAGCGGGGCGACATGGTAATGCGTCGCGTCCACGCGCTGCGCCGCGCCAATCAACGCCGCGAGCCGCCCATAAGCGGGGACGCCGTTTTTTACGCTTTTCCGCCACTCTGCGCGCTCGTCTTCCTTGGGCGCGCGCCCGTCGAAGCTCACCAATGTCCACGGCACGAGCGAAGCAGGATCGTAGCGATCGACCACGGTCGACGGCTTGCCGTTATTCTCCAGCCGCATCGTCCGCTCGAACGATACCGGCCTGGCCGCCTTCGCGTCCGCCAGCAATTGCTTCAGCAACGGATCGGGCGCGGGTGCGGCGGCAACGGCGGCGAGGAGGGCGACGGCGGGGAGGCGGAGGCGCATCTGCGGACGTATCGCTGGACCCGGATGGCCCATCGGTGAACGCTACGCACCTCAAGTCGCGGGCTCGGCACCGGCTGCGGGCCATGGTATGCGGCGACCATCAGGGAGGATACCCGATGCCCGATCGTTCTCGTACGCAAGCGCGCCTGTGCATGGCGGCTCTCGGACTGGCGCTCGTCAGCAGATCCGCGTCCGCGCAGACCCGGCTGGAGCCGATAGGCGGAAGCGGCGGCGGCCCGTTCGTTTCGGAG
>JBBQJX010000359.1:0-2314 GCA_038326295.1 Sphingomonadales bacterium | reverse complement strand
CCTCGCGAACACGCCTGCGCCGTCGTGGTGAATGTCGCTCGTCTTGCCGTGCATGAGTGTGCGGGCGCGCACGATCGTTCCGCCGAAATGCTGGCCGATCGCCTGATGGCCGAGACAAACGCCGAGCAGCGGCCGCGCCTGCGCCGCGCAGGCGGCGACGAGTTCAACGCTGATGCCCGCCGACAACGGATCGCCCGGTCCGGGCGAGATCAGGAAGGCTTGCGCACGGCCCGCAAGCGCGTCCAGAACCGTGATTGCGTCGTTGCGCGCGACCTCCACCTCCGCCCCCAGCTCGCGCAGATATTGCACGAGGTTCCAGGTAAAGCTGTCGTAATTGTCGATGACGAGGATCACGGGCCCTGGCCATAGGCGCGACGCGGATGGCGCGAAAGCCGCCCCCGGGCCGGGCGGGTGGGCGGACATCGCGCGCTGGCCCGGCACACAGATGTGTTCGCGGGGCGTGTCCGCAGGTGGCGGAGCCTTCGTGCTGCTCGACGATGTGGACGGCGGCACCGCGCTCCTGTTCCGCGATCCGAGCACGGTGATTGTGGCGCTCACGCCGGCCGAGGTTGGCCCCGCACTGGATGCGGTGCGCGGCGCGACCGATGCGGGGCGATATGCGGCGGGATATCTCGCCTATGAGGCGGGGACGAGTTTCGAGCCGAGGCTGGCGGGGCTGGAGCGCGCGGGTGCGGGCGTGGGGCCGCTTGCGTGGTTCGGGATCTTCGACGCGCCCGAACGGATCGACGATCTGGCCGAACACCTGCCCGTGCCCGAAAGCGCGTGGAACAGCACGCCCACGCCCGAGATTAGCGAGGCCGATCATGCCCGCGCGCTCGCGCAAATCTTGCGGCTGATCGAACGCGGCGAACTGTATCAGGCGAACCTGACATTCGGCGCGCTTGTGAAGGTCGCGGGGCCGCCGCTCGGCGTGTACGCGCGGCTGCGGCTCGCGCAGCGCGCGCGCTGGGGCGGGGTGGTGTTCACAGGGACAGGCTGGCTGCTCTCCGCCTCGCCCGAGCTGTTTTTCGCCTGCACCGATGGCGTGCTGACGGCGCGGCCGATGAAGGGCACGATCGCGCGCGGGGCCACGCCCGCCGAGGACGCGGCCGCAGCCGCCGAGCTGCGCACGAGCGAGAAGGATCGCGCGGAAAACCTGATGATCGTCGATCTGATGCGCAACGATCTGGGGCGCATCGCCGAGACGGGGAGCGTGCGCGTGCCCGCGATGTTCGCCATCGAAGGCTATCCGACGGTATGGCAGATGACCTCCACGGTGACCGCGCGGTTGCTGGACGGGCTGGGGCCGGTGGACGCGCTCGCCCGGCTGTTCCCGTGCGGCAGCGTGACGGGCGCGCCCAAAATTCGTGCGATGGAGGCGATCCGCGCGGTGGAGGCGGGGCCGCGCGGCGCCTACACGGGTTCGATCGGCTTCATCGGCCCCGGCCGCGCGGCGTTCAACGTTGCGATCCGAACACTCGATCTGGTGGACGGCGCGGGCGAGGGCCGGATCGGACTGGGCTCGGGGATCGTGGCGGATTCGACCGCCGCGTCCGAATGGACCGAGTGCCTCGGCAAGGGCCGCTTCCTGACGCGCGACCGGCGGCGGGTGCGACTGCTCGAGACGATTCGCTTCGTGCCGGACGAGGGGACCCCGCTGCTGGCGTGGCATGCGGAGCGGATCGCGGCTTCGGCCGCCGCGCTGGGATTTGTTTGGTCGAGGGCTGCCTTCGACGCCGCGTTGGAGGTCGCGCTGGCGGGCGCGCGCGAGCCCGCGCGGGTGCGGCTGCTGCTGGACGAGGAGGGGCGCTTCGCGGTCGAGCTGGGGGCGCTGCCGCCGGTGCCCGAGGGACCGGTTGGCGTGGCAATCGCGCCGTTGCCGGTCGAGGCGGACGACTGGCGGCTGCGGCACAAGACCGACGACCGCGCCTTCTACGACGATGCGCGCCGGGCGAGCGGGGCGTTCGAGGTGCTCTTCCACTTGGCGGATGGGCGTTTGACCGAAGGGAGCTTTACCAGCCTGTTCGTCGCGCGCGATGGGCGGCTGGCGACCCCGGCCGGCCCGCTGATCCCGGGCGTGCTGCGGCGCAAGCTGATTGCAGAGGGACGCGCGTATGAGGACGATGTGCGGGTGGGGGATCTGGTGGGCGGGTTCTGGATCGGAAATGCGGTGCGCGCGCTGATGCGCGCGCGGCTGATCGGCGCGGGGGCGACGGCGCAACCTGCGCGTTCCGCAGACTGTGAACCGGGTTCGGCTCTCCCCAGGGACCGGCACTCGCGGCCCGTTGCGGGACGCTCCGTAGGGACGATGATC
>JBBQJX010000358.1:0-2317 GCA_038326295.1 Sphingomonadales bacterium | reverse complement strand
TGCCGCGGCCGTTCGAGCGGACGGGGATGAACGGGTTCGGGCTGGTGCAGATTGTTCGGCCCAAGCTCCGGCCATCGTTGCTGGACCGGGTGCAGGGGGAGGCGACGGCGACGAGCGCGCTGGGGTTGCTGCGGATCGCCGAGCGGGACCGGGGGGTGGGGGAGGTGGTGGTGGATGGGGGGGCGGGGGTGGCGGACTGGCTGGCGAGGCGGCCCGGGCTGATCGCGGAGCTGCGGCGGCGGACGGGGCGGGGGGTTCGGGTGGTGGGCTAAGGTCACGAAGGTCACGCAGAATCGCGTTTTCACGGTGGAAACGCGGTGGAAACGCGGCTTAGAACGCGGTGGGCGGGGTGCCTATGCGGTTGCGGCGCAGGTGGCGCAGCAGGGTTACCATCAGCCGATCGCTGACCACGGTCTGCTCGCCGACGACGCGGCCCTTGTGGAGGACGGGCACCTGCCAGCCGTTGATCGCGAGATCGATGAAGCGCGCCTCGAGCGTGGTTTCGGCGATATCGATCGTCATGTCCCAGCGCTGCGCGAAGTCCTGCCCCTCGGGCCGCGCACGCAGGCGGTACGCGGTCGACGCGCTCATGCCCACACACTGCGCCGCGCGCTGGACCGAGCCGCACTGGCCGAGCGCATCGAGGAATGCCTCCTGCCGGGCGGGCGTCCAGCCATCGCGGCGGGGCTTGGGCATAAGCGCGGCTCTCCTGCGGGTGGCGTTGCCGACTAACCAGATAGGCGGCGTGTAGGACAGGTTATTGTAGTAAAGGGGTTGGCGGGCCTAGCGGTAGATTTCACGGCGGTGGCCGACGGCGATGACGAGGATGGTGACGGTCTCGTCCTCGATGCGCGCGATGATGCGATAATCGCCGACGCGCGCGCGCCGATACCCTTCGAGATCGCCGTACAAGCGCTCGAAATAGCCATAGGGTGTGGTTTGGCGTTCGAGTTCGCGCTCCAGCGTGCGCGTGATGCGCAGCGCCGCTTTAGAGTCGAGCGCTTTAAGCTGCTTTCTGGCCTTCGCTTCGTAGACGATCCGCCATTTCGAGTTCACGGATCATCTCCTCGCTGGTGATCGGCGGGCCATCGTCTTCGTCTTCGTCATCGCCAAAGTCGAGCGGGGTGATCGCCCAGACATGATCCTCCATATCCTCCACCCAGGCCTCGACGAAGCTGGCGAGCACGGCTTCGCGCGACACGCCGCGATGGCGGGCGAGCTTGTCGAGGAGGATTTCGGTATCGTCGGGGAGCGTGATGGTGGGCATGGCGGCCTCGCTTTGGGGCGCAGTATAGCATGGGGGCGGGCGTGTGTTGAGGGTGGTTGTGCGTGGTTCAGGCGCAGAGTATCGACGCAGTAGACACGGGAGTTGGCGATGCGTGCGCAGGTGAAGCGGTGGGGGAATAGTGCGGCGGTGCGGATCCCGGCGGCGGTGCTGAGCGCGGCGCGGCTGCGCGAGGATCAGCTGGTGGACGTGCGCGCCGAGAATGGCCGCGTGATCGTGGAGCCGGTGATCGACGATGTGGCGTTCGCCGCCGCGCTCTCGGGGACGATGGGCGAATGGTTGAGCGCGGAGGACGAGGCGGCCTGGGCGGACCTGTGAGCCTTGCGCGCTGGGACGTGGCGATCGTGCCCTTCCCGTTCACCGACAAGCCGGTGGTGCGGCGACGGCCCGCGCTGGTGTTGTCCGGGGCCGAGTGGAACGCCGCGACGCGGAGCGTGGTGTGCGCGATGATCAGTAGCGCGGCGCGATCCGATTGGGCGGGTGACGTGGCGGTTTGCGATCTGGCGGCGGGACTGCGCGCGGACTGCGTGGTGCGGATGAAGCTGTTCACGCTGGAGGCGGCGCTGGTGGTGGGACAGGCGGGGGTGCTGGGGGTGGCGGACCGGGTGGGGGTGGGTGCGGCGTTGGCGGGGGTGTTTGGCTAATCTGCCAGGCCATAGGGGCGCATCATGTCCGCCTGGCTGACGCGCGTGGCGGGATCGTCGTGGTGTGCGGCTTCTAGCGCTTCGAGACAATCGCCCCAATCCTCGACCGCGCGCAGGGCGGCGTCCTCGGCGATTCGTGCGGACGGACGGCCGCTGCGGGTGGCGACTTGCGCGAGCGCGTGTTCGAGTTCGGGGGGCAGTGTGAGGGTGAGCATGGCGCGGGTCCTTCGGGGCGGCGACATAGCATGGGGGCGGGGCGGTGTTGAGGGTGCTTGGCTCCTGCTGCGTCGGCTTCGCGCTCCGCTGCGACGCTCCGCCCTCCCCCAGCGGGGGAGGATCGATCCTCCCCCGCTGGGGGAGGTGCCCGCAGGGCGGAGGGGGACGGGGG
>JBBQJX010000357.1:0-2324 GCA_038326295.1 Sphingomonadales bacterium | reverse complement strand
TCGCAGTCTTCGCGCTGTTCCACGGCTATGCGCACGGGGCCGAGCTGCCGTCGGCTGCCGATCCGATCGGCTACAGCGTCGGCTTCGTGCTGGCGACCGGGCTGCTGCACGTGGTGGGTATCGGCATCGGGCTGGCGCGTGTGCGGCGCGCTGGCGAGATCGCGCTGCGCGCCGCCGGGGGCCTGATCGCGGGCGCAGGCGTCTGGTTCCTGGCAGCCGCGCTGCGTTGAGGGGCGGCGCGCTTCCCCCCGCGCTGCTGATGGCGGCGCTCGGCTTCCTGCTGGCCTTTGCGCCGCGCATCGCGTGGAGCCGCGCCGCCATCGCCGCCGTGTTCGCGGCGCTGTTCGCCTGGGCGGCGCTCCACGGCCGCGTGCACCCGCCCGCGCTGACCGAGGTGGCGTTCCTCGGCCTGTGGGCGAGCGTGGCGCTGACCGCGCTTGGCGTCCACCTGCCGCGCGGCCCGTCCCGTGCGCTGGCGATCGTGGCGGGAGCGAATGCGGGCTTGTGGTCGGGCGCGGTCGTCGCGGTCTCCGGCAAGCCCGCCGATCTGCTGATCGCGCTGCCGTGCGTGGCGATCGCCTTCGTCGCGCGCCCGCTGATCGCACGCGGGCTGGGCATCGGCGTCAAGGTGGTGGCGAGCTGGCTGATCGCGGTCGCGATCCTCGCCGCCTTGCTTCCGCTCACTCCCACACCGGGCTATATGCCCGATCACATGGACTAAGGCCCAGTGCGGACCGCTCCGGAACCGCGCGACCTTCGGGTGCGTAATGATCGTATGAAGATGTGCGCTGTCCTTCTCCTCGTGCTTGCCGCCGCACCATGCCACGCGCAGGTGATCGAGGTGGGGGACGACGGTATCCGCACCTTCGCCGGGCCAACGCGCTTTACCGATAGCGCCGCCGAGCCGATCGGTCCCGCGCGCCGTGCCAATCCGGTGCGCGCCAACCCCTATGCCGCCAGCATCGCGGCGAGTGCCGCCGCGCACGGTCTCGATCCCCGCCTCGTCGAATCGGTCGCGTGGCATGAAAGCCGCTTCCGCCCCGACGCGCTAAGCCCCAAGGGCGCGTTCGGCCCGATGCAGCTGATGCCCGCAACCGCACGCGCGCTCGGCGTCGATGCGCGCGATCCCGGGCAGAACATCGCGGGTGGCGCGCATTATCTGCGGATGATGGCGGACCGGTTCGGCGATTGGGGCCTCGCACTCGCCGCGTACAATGCCGGGCCGGGCGCGGTCGCGCGTTTCGGCGGCGTGCCGCCATTTGCCGAGACCCGCGCGTATGTCACCGATGTGCTGGCGCGGTGGCGGGGGCCGTCGGTTGCGGTGCCCCGCGTCGGCTCCGCCCCCCCGCCCAATCCGCTCCTGATCGAGGTGCCCGCCCTATGAACCGTCCGCTCGCCCTTGCACTCACCCTCTCGCTCGCGGCCCTGGCCCTCGCGCATCCCGCGCTCGCGCAATATGCCGCGCCCGATCCCGCTGGGTCGGGGCCAATCGTGGGTGCGGTCGAGTGGCTGCAGGGGACGTTGCTCGGCAACGTCGCCACGGCGGTGGCGGTGATCGCGGTGGCGGCGGTGGGCTTTCTGATGCTGACGGGGCGCATCAACTGGAAATACGGGGCCACGGTCGTGCTGGGCCTGTTCATCCTGTTCGGCGCGGCCTCGATCGTGGGCGGCATCCGCTCGGTCGCGGGCGCGGGCTGATGGCCGATCCGCTCTTCCGTGCGCTCGCCCGCCCGCAGATGGTCGCGGGCGTGACATACCCGTTCTTCGTGCTGACCGGCATCGTCGCCGCCGAATTGTTCCTGGTGTTCAAGAGCCTGTTCGCGCTTGTACCCAGCCTGCTGATCCATGCGATTGGTTACGCCGCGCACCTGCGCGATCCGCACATCATGAGCGTCTGGCTGACCCGCCTGCGCCGCACGCCGCGCGTCGCGAATTACCGGCTGTGGGGCGCGAATGAATACCGCCCGTAGGCAGGCGGCCGAGCGCGAGGCCCCGGCGGGCGCGCATCTGCCGTATCTGGCGCAGATCGATGATCACACGCTGCTGACGCGGCGCGGCCTGCTGATGCAGGTCATCCGCCTCGACGGCCTGCCGTTCGAGACGATCGCGAGCGCCGAGCTCGATGCGCGCCTCGCGGTGCGTGATGCGACGCTGCAGGCGGTGGCCTCGGCGCGGTTCGCGTTGGTCCACCATGTCGTGCGGCGCGCAGTCGCGCCACGGCTGGAGGGCAAATTCGCCGATGCGTTCAGCGCCGCGCTCGACGCCAAATGGGAGGCGCGGCTCGCCCATCGCCGCCTGTACGTCAACGATCTGTACCTCACGCT
>JBBQJX010000356.1:0-2350 GCA_038326295.1 Sphingomonadales bacterium | reverse complement strand
GTGCCTCTTTGCCAACGAGGCTCCTACGCGATTGGTTAGCTCCAGACTGAGCCGTTTTCCAGTCAGTAGCTTTACGTAATATGGGCTGAGCGACCGGCCGGGTATTACCCGACCGTCTGGTAGAATTTTGAATCCATTGCTGTCGAACAAACAATGCAAATCTGCCCGCATTAAAATTGCATTTTCATCGACCTCGAAGCCACCGTGCTTAACATCTAAAAGGTGAGCACACTCTATTGCACATTGCGTTTTCTCGCCAGTAATTGCGCATTCCTCATCCGTAGCGAGCAAAAGACTGCGAAGCTGAGTCTGGTTTCGAATGGTGGGGAAGGCGCTTGTTCTTTGACGCTGACCCTCGTCAGTCAAAGAAGCCGACCCTGGACCGCTCATCTCAGTACCCCGATAATCTTCCCAAAAAGCCTCCACCGAACTTAAGTCTTTTGCTATTTTGATTGCGCTAATTCCCCAATAAGTATCTTCGAGCCTGCTATATTCAGGATGATCCTTAGCTTCGTAACGAAGTTTGTAAGTTATTGTATTAGGTGTTTGAGAACGCACGACTCTCGGGCGATAACGCATCCACGTTCCGTTCTCGCGCAACTGCTCGATCGTTTCGAAGGGCATGGAGCGCTCGTGTTGAGGGTGTATGGGCAAATATTCAACTGCGTGCGTCCAGTCGACACGCACGCAAAGCCCCAACAAACTTTTCATACATCAACCTTTATTCAAGTCAACGGTTATATAGCCGAAGCTGGATGTTGCGTCGATCTTCAGTTCAGCTAAGGCAGAATGTGCTCGGATGCTGCTAACGCTATTCGTGGAAACATGGCGCACCCCCGCCGCACCCCCGCCGCACCCCCGTGGACGCTCGCGCCGCGCGTGCTAAACGCTTCGCCCATGCGCGCATCCTTCCCCTTCACCGCGATCGTCGGCCAGGCCGAGATGAAACTGGCGCTGCTGCTGTCCGCCGTCGATCGGCGGATCGGGGGGGTGATGGTGTTCGGCGACCGGGGGACGGGCAAGTCCACCGCCGTGCGCGCGCTCGCCGCGCTGCTGCCACCGATGAAGGTGGTGGCGGGGTGCCGTTATGGGTGCGATCCGGCGGATGCGGCGGCGCGGGCGTGTCCCGACGATTGCCGCAAGGGAATGGGCAGGCGTGTGAAGGGCGAGACGCGCTCGGTGCCGTTCGTCGATCTGCCGCTGAGCGCGACCGAGGACCGGGTGGTGGGCGCGCTCGATCTGGAGCGCGCGCTGAGCCGCGGCGAGAAGGCGTTCGAGCCGGGGCTGCTGGCGCGCGCGCACCGGGGGTTCCTGTATATCGACGAGGTCAATCTGCTCGAGGATCACATCGTCGATCTGCTGCTCGACGTGGCCGCGTCGGGCGAGAATGTGGTGGAGCGCGAGGGGCTTTCGGTGCGGCACGCGGCGCGGTTTATCCTGATCGGCAGCGGGAACCCCGAGGAGGGCGAGCTCAGGCCGCAGCTGCTCGACCGGTTCGGGCTTTCGGTGGAGGTGCGCACGCCGGGCGATCTGGGGGAGCGGGTGGAGGTGATGCGGCGCTGCGATGCGTATGAGCGCGAACCCGGCGCGTTCGCGGCGCGCTTCGCACCCGAGGAGGCGGCGGTGCTGGCCCGGATCGCGCGCGCGGCGGCGCTGTTGCCCAGGGTTACGATGGCGGATGCGGTGCTGGAGACGGCTTCGAAGCTGTGCATGGCGGTGGGGGCGGATGGCCTGCGCGGCGAACTGACGCTGATGCGTGCTGCGCGCGCGCTCGCCGCGCTGGAAGGCGAGCGCGCGGTGGGCGCGCAGCATGTGGCGCGCGTCGCGCCGATGGCGCTGCGGCACCGGTTGCGGCGCAATCCGCTCGACGAGGCGGGATCGGGCACGCGCATCGAGCGCGCGATCGCCGAGACGATGTCGGTCGGCGGGAGCGGCCCGCGCGCTTTGGCGGCGTGAACCGGGGCGCGCGCCCGGACGAAACGGACATGCGAGGGCAGGAGCGCTGGGCCGATGCCTTGGCCGCCGCGCGGCTGTTCGCGGCCGATCCTTGTGGGTTGGGAGGCGTGGTACTGCGCGGGCCGCCCGGTGCGGCGCGCGAGGCGTGGCTGGACGCGGTGCGCGCCGGGTTGCCTCGCGGTGCGCCGTGGCGGCGGCTGCCGGTGGCCATCGATGACGAGCGGCTGTCGGGCGGGGTGGACCTGTCCGCGTCGCTGGCGGCGGGTACGCGCGTGATGGCGCGCGGGCTGCTCGCCGAGGCCGATGGCGGCGTGGTGCTGTGCGCAATGGCCGAGCGGCTGGCCCCGGGAACGACGGCGCGGCTGTGCGCCGCGATGGATGCGGGGGCGAGCGA
>JBBQJX010000355.1:0-2353 GCA_038326295.1 Sphingomonadales bacterium | reverse complement strand
ACTCCGTCGCCGAGGAGCGCCTGGGCTTCGGCGCCGGCGATGTACCGCCTTATCGTGGCCGCCTGTTGCGCTACCGGCGCGGCATGGGCTGAATTCCGTGCCCGTTTTGGTGTATGAAGGAGCCGGCGATGCGCCCCGCACCGCCAGGACCGTCCACTCGACAACGAAGGAGAGCATCGTGGCCAAGGGTTTGGAGCAGAAAAAGGAAACCAAGAAGAAACCTGCCAAGACGATGAAGGAAAAGAAGGCCGCCAAGGTCGCGAAGAAAGCATCCAAGTGATCGGCATGGCACCGGTCGTCGCATAGATCCGGTGCCGCACACAGTCAAACGCTCGGCTGTTTCTCCATTCGCCCCGTCGCGCTTGCGCGGGGCGAAGGCTTTTTTTGACAGACCGCTTCGTCGCCCCGGCCAGCGCCCGGGCGATCCGACACGATGAGCCAATCGCACGTGATCGCCGATCCCATGGCCCGTCCACGCAATGCCCGCTGCGGTATCCCCGCATGAGCGCCTCGCACGAGATCTTCGATGCCGCGATCGTCGGCGGCGGTGCGGCCGGCCTGATGTGCGCCCTGACCGCCGGCCAGCGCGGGCGGCGCGTGCTGGTAATCGAACACGCGAACCGGATCGGCAAGAAGATCCTGATGTCAGGTGGCGGCCGCTGCAATTTCACCAACCTCGGCGCCACCCCGGCCAACTTTCTGTCGGCGAACCCGCACTACTGCAAGTCGGCACTCGCGCGCTACACGCAGCACCATTTCGTAGCGATGGTCGAGCGCCATGGCATCGCCTACCACGAGAAGGAACTCGGCCAGCTGTTCTGCGACGTGTCGTCGAAGCTGATCGTGCAGATGCTGGCCGACGAATGCCGCGATGCGGGAGTCACCATCCGCACCGGCTGCAACATGGAGGACATCGTCCATCGCACGCCCGGCTTCGAGCTGAAAACCAGCACAGGAACGGTGCGCTGCGAATCCCTGGTCGTCGCAAGCGGAGGCCTCTCGATTCCATCGATGGGCGCGAGCGGTTACGGTTACGAACTTGCACGACGCTTCGGCCATGCGGTACTGCCCACGCGTGCGGCGCTGGTGCCACTGACCTTGAGCGGGCGGCCACTCGAACACAACGAAGGCCTCAGCGGCGTCGCGCTGGATGTGGAAGCGCATGCGAACGGACAGCGTTTCCGTGGCGGCATGCTGTTCACCCATCGTGGCCTGAGCGGGCCGGCGATCCTGCAGGTTTCATCGTACTGGCAGCCCGGCGACGCGCTGCACATCGACCTGTTGCCGGGCCACGATGCCGCTGCATGGTTGCGCGAACGCCAACGCTTGCAGCCAGCGGTCGAACTGCGCAACGCGCTCGCCGAACTCATGCCGAAACGCGTCGCACAGCGCCTGTGCGAGCACGATCTCGGCCAGCACCTGTTGCGCCAGTTGCAGCCGCCGCTGCTCGCGAAAATCGCGCAGACACTGCATGCATGGCCGGTGACGGCCAGCGGAACCGAAGGCTATCGCACCGCCGAAGTCACCCTCGGCGGCGTCGACACCGGCGGCCTGTCGTCGTCGACGATGGAATCGAAGTCGGTGCCGGGCCTGTTCTTCATCGGCGAGGTCGTCGATGTCACCGGCTGGCTTGGCGGCTACAACTTCCAGTGGGCCTGGGCGTCGGGACATGCCGCCGGTAAAGCTGCCTGACACCGGAACGGAGGTCGCGGAAAGAGAAGATCCCGCGTCCGTGGTATATGCAACGCACGGGCGCTTTTCAGCGCCCTCCGGGCGGCACGCAATGAAGCCTGAGCAGGCCAGCACGACCGCCAAGGTCATCGCCGCGAGCACGATCCTGCTGGCCAGCGACCCGCGCACCCGCGTGCTGGTCGCACCCGGAGCGGCCGCGATCTCGGCGCAACTGCTGTCGGGTACGCGCGCCGATCGCCTGTTCGCCGCAAGCGCCCGGAATCCACTGACGCGGATGCTGTGGCGCTGGGTCGACCGACTGACCCTTCCCGGCATCATTGCGCATTTCTGGCATCGCAAGCGCTGGATCGAGCGGCGTTGCCGCAGCGCCATCGCCGCTGGATATGCGCGCGTGATCGTCCTCGGCGCCGGCTTCGATACGCTCGGCATGCGGCTGTGCGAAGAGTTCCCGGAGCTTTCCGTCGTCGAGATCGACCATCCCGCGACGCAATCGGCAAAACGCAGGGCACTGGCCCGTGGCTCGGTGGCACTGCCTGGCAACCTGCAACTGGTTGCGCTCGACCTCGACGGCGCGCCGCTTCCGGGTTCTGTACTTGCCGATCGAAGCGCCACGCTCGTCATCGCCGAGGGCCTGCTGATGTACCTGCCGCGCGCCGAGATC
>JBBQJX010000354.1:0-2387 GCA_038326295.1 Sphingomonadales bacterium | reverse complement strand
GGCCCCGATCTCGGCCGCGATTCGATCCGTGCGGGCGCGGTCGCCTCCGCCGTCTCGGTCGTCCTCGTGGCGCTGTTCATGCTCGTCACCTACGGCCGCTTCGGCTGGTACGCCAATGCGGGCCTGCTCGCCCACCTCGTCCTCATCCTCGCGCTGATGAGCGTCACCGGGGCCACGCTCACCCTGCCAGGCATTGCGGGCCTCGTCCTGACCATTGGTGCGGCAGTCGATGGCAACGTGCTCATCAACGAGCGCATCCGCGAGGAGCAGCGCCGCGGCCGCAAGATCGTCGATGCGGTCGCCACCGGCTACCGGGAGGCGACGCGCACCATCTGGGACGCGAACATCTCGAACGGCCTCGTCGCGGTTGTCATGTTCTTCTTCGGATCGGGGCCGGTGAAGGGCTTCGCGGTCGTGCTGCTGATCGGCATCGCCACCGCCGTCTTCACCGCCGTCACCGTCAGCCGCCTGTTCGTCGCCAACTGGCTGCGCGGTCGGCCCAAGCAGCTGGTGATCTGATGCGCTTGATCAAACTCGTCCCCGATAACACCAACATCGGCTTCGTCCGCCTGCGCTGGTGGGCGTTCGGCCTCACCATCGCGCTGACGGTGGCCAGCATGGCGCTGTTCGCCACGCGCGGCCTCAATCTGGGCGTCGATTTCGTCGGCGGGCTGCTGATGGAAGTCGGCTTCACGCAGTCTGCGCCGATCGAAGATCTCCGGGCTACGGTCCGCGCGCAAAATGTGGGCGAGGTTTCGCTGCAGGAGTTCGGCGGCCCCAACAAGGTGGCACTCCGCCTGCCCTTGCCGCCAGGCGATCAGGCCGCCGTGCAGCGCGTGGTCCTGCGCGTTCAGGACGCGATCAAGGCTCGCCACCCCGACGCGAGTTTCAGGCGCGTGGAAACCGTCTCGGGCAAGGTCTCGGGCGAACTGATCCGCACCGGCATCATTGCGGTCGCGCTCGGCATGCTCGGCATCGCGCTCTTCACGTGGTTGCGCTTCGAATGGCATTTCGGCGTCAGCACGCTGGTCGCCCTGGTGCACGACGTCATCGTCACGCTCGGCATCTTCGCGCTGTTCCAGTGGGAGTTCAATTTAAACGTCGTCGCCGCGATCCTGACGATCATCGGCTATTCGCTGAACGACAAGATCGTCATCGACGATCGCATCCGCGAAAACCTGCGCAAATACCGCAAGATGGGCATCGGGCAGTTGATCGATCTTTCGGTGAACGAGACGTTGCCACGCACCGTCAACACCTCGCTGTCGCTCATCCTCGCGCTCGGCTCCTTCCTTGTACTTGGTGGAGAAGTGCTGCGCGGCTTTACCGCCGCCATGTTGATCGGCATCGTCGTCGGCACCTATTCGAGCGTGTTCGTTTCCTCCTCGCTGCTGATCTCGCTCGGCCTCACGGCGGCCACCTTCGGCCCCGGCGACAAGGCGGCCGAGCGGTTGGCGCGCCCCTGATCCGCGCATGAAGATGGAGCAGCTCCCGGCAGGCGGCGGGGCGATCGAGGGGTTTCGGGGCAGCGGCTTCCGCGTCGGCGGCATCGATTATCCCGGCGGCATCGTCGCCGCCGCGTCGGGTGGCGCGCCCTGGCCCGCAACCGATCTCGATGCCCTGACCGGACAGGACCTTCCCGAAGGCGATCTCGATCTCCTCATTCTGGGCACCGGTCCAACGCTCCGCCGCCCGCCGCCCGCGCTAATCGCCGCTGCCGCCGCGCGTGGCCTGGCGATCGAGGCGATGGACAGTCGCGCCGCCGCGCGCACGTACAACATGCTGCTCTCCGAAGGCCGCCGCGTCGCCGCCGCGCTGCTGCCGCTGTAACCTTCGGGCGCGCCCCGGCGAAACGAGGGTCATGCGGTTCGCACTGGCATTTTCCCCCCTGTTGGTGCCCGCGCTCGCAGCCGCAGCGGTCGCGCCTCGGCCCCTTCTTCTGAAGGCGGCCGATGGCGCGACCGTCCATGCCGAACTCTACACCCCCGCCGGATCGCCCCGCGCGACCATCCTGCTTTTCCACCAGGCGGGATCGAACAAGGCCGAATATCGCACGATCGGCCCCCGCCTCGCCGAGGCGGGCTACGCCGCACTCGCGATCGACCAGCGCTCGGGTGGATCGCTGTTCGGCGCGAAGAACGAGACCGTGGCGGGGATTGGCCGCTCGGGCGAATATCTGGAAGCGCGGCGTGATCTGGAGGCCGCGCTCGCCTGGGCCAAACCGCGCGGCGGCCCGGTGGCGCTATGGGGCAGCAGCTATTCGAGCGCGCTGGTGTTCCTCGTCGCCGCCGATCACCCCGAAGTCGCCGCCGTCCTCGCCTTCTCGCCCGGTGAATATCTGGGTGCCCCGCACCGCGTCCGCGATGCCGCCGCGCGCGTCCACGCCC
>JBBQJX010000353.1:0-2392 GCA_038326295.1 Sphingomonadales bacterium | reverse complement strand
CGCGACGATGCCGATCAGTGCGAGGCCGACATGAGCCTCGCACTGATCGGCATCGTCGCGCTGGTGGCGTGGCTGTGGTTCACCGGCAAACTTTCGTCGGCCAACCTCAACCGCCTGATCGCGGGCGGCATCGGTCTGCTCGCGCTGCGATTGGGCTTCGAGGGATCGCCGCTCGGCGGCCTCGCGCTCGGCGCGGTGGCGGCGCTCCTGTTCTGGGAGACCGAGCGCCGCTCCGGCCCCAGCCCCGTTGATCTCGCCCGCGCGCGCGCGGTGCTCGGCGTCGATGCCGAGGCCGGGCCGCAGGCGATCCGCGCCGCCTATCTGGCGCGCGCCGCCATCGCCCACCCCGATCGCGGCGGCAGCGTCGCGGATATGCAGGCGTTGAATGCCGCGCGCGATCTGCTGCTGCGTGGCGTGCGCGGCTCGGCTAAGCCCGCCTGACACAAACCCGGTCGCCGTGCGTTACGGGGCCGACGCAACCGCCCGGAGCCGCCATGACCCACAAATTCGACCCTACCTCGCTGCGCGAATACGATATCCGCGGCCGCGTCGGCGAAACGCTGCACGAGGCGGATGCTTACGCGATCGGTCGCGGGTTCGGCACGATGGTCGCGCGAGCCGGGGGCGGCAGCCGTGTGGCGGTCGGCTACGATGGCCGCCTCTCCTCGCCAATGATGGAAGCCGCCGTGGTGCGCGGCCTGAACGAGAGCGGCGTCGATGCGCTGCGTGTCGGGCTGGGCCCCACGCCGATGTTGTATTTCGCGGTCAACCATCTGGAGGCCGATGGCGGCATCATGATCACGGGCAGCCACAATCCGGTCGATTTCAACGGCTTTAAATTCATGATTGGCACCGCGCCCTTCTATGGCGCGCAAATCCAGGCGATCGGCACGATGGCGGCTGCGGGCGACTGGGACAGCGGCCATGGCCAAGCGCACGACGCACCGGTTGAGGACGCGTACATCGATCGCCTCATGCAAGACTGGGACGGCCCGGCGTTGAAGGTCGCTTGGGACGCGGGCAACGGCGCGGCGGGGCGCGTGATCGAACGGCTGACCGCACGTCTGCCCGGCACGCACACGCTGCTCTTCACCGATATCGACGGCAATTTCCCCAATCACCATCCCGATCCGACCGAAGAAAAGAACCTGGTCGATCTGCGCGCCGCTGTTGCGCAGCATGGCTGCGATCTCGGCCTCGCCTTCGATGGTGACGGCGACCGGCTCGGTGCGATCGACGGGCAGGGGAGGGTGGTCTGGGGCGATCAGCTGCTCTCGATACTGGCCGTTCCCGTGCTCGCCGCGCTGCCCGGCGCAACGATCATTGCGGACGTGAAGGCGAGCCAGATGCTGTTCGATCGCATCGCAGCACTCGGCGGCAAGCCGCTGATGGCCAAGACCGGCCACAGCCTGATCAAGGCCAAGATGAAGGAAACCGGCGCGCCGCTCGCGGGCGAGATGAGCGGGCACATCTTCTTCGGTCATCAATATTACGGGTACGACGATGCGCTTTATGCCGCTGTCCGCCTGCTGCGCGCGCTCGGCTTCACAGGCAAATCGCTTGCCGCACTCAAGGACGCGATGCCCGTATTGGTCACCACGCCCGAGCTGCGCTTTCCGTGTGCGGACACGCGCAAGTTCGGCGTGGTGGACGAGGTGCTCACGCGTCTGACGGCGGCGGGTGCGACGGTGGACGGCACCGATGGCGCGCGCGTAACCACAGTGGACGGCTGGTGGCTGCTGCGCGCATCCAACACGCAGGACGTGTTGGTGGCACGCGCCGAGGCGAAGGACCAGGCCGCGCTCGACCGGCTGGTCGGCGCGCTCAATGCACAGTTGATCGCGTCGGATGTCGAGGCGGTCTCGGCAACCGGTCACTGATTGCTGCACTGCACAAAAATATCGCTTGCATCGGTACTGCAGCGAACATAGATGTTGCAGCGCAGCATAGGCCCTGAGTCGAGGTGCGTCATGGACGAGTCCGAAACCCCCACGCCAACTCCCCCCGGACCCCTGACGGACGCGAACCCCGCGCCCGTTCTGGCCCCCGCGACCGAAGCGCCCGTGCCGCTCCCCAATACTCAACCCCCCGAACCGCAGGAGCATCCGACCATGGCGACCAATTATGATTTCAACAAAGACACCGCGAACAACGCGATGAACCAGGCCACCCAGGGCGCGCAGCAGATCGCCGATCAGGTCCGTACGCACGGCGAAGACGCGATGGCCAAGGGCCAGGCCGCCTTCAGCCAGGCGACCGAGAAGTCGCGCGAAGTGATGGACAAGGGCATGAAGGCCTTCGACGAGTTCAACACCCACGCGCGCGGCCAGGCGGATGCGTTCATGACCGCGACGCGCGCCGCCAGCCAGGGCCTTGAAGCCATGGTCAGCCA
>JBBQJX010000352.1:0-2403 GCA_038326295.1 Sphingomonadales bacterium | reverse complement strand
GATCGTCCAGTCGGAGCGCATCTGCTGGTCATCGTTCATCGCCTTCATCGCGTGATAGTTGAAGGTGGGGCGAGCGGCTTCCGAACGCGCCGCCCAGATCAGCGTTTCATGTGCGTTCGTGAAGCGGCGACCGAGGAAGTTCGGCATGGGGTTTGTCTTGAGCCACACAACATCGTTCAGCAGCCAGAAGCCCAGATCCTGCAGCGCCACGCCGATGCGGAAGATGTTGTGGTAGGAGCCGATGACCCACAGCGCGCCATCGGGCTTGAGCAGGCGGCGCGCCTGCGTGAGCCACGCGCGGGTGAAGCCATCATAGTCCGCTTGGCTGGCGAACTTGTCCCACGCATCGTCCACGCCATCGACACGCCCGCCTTCGGGACGGCGCAGCCCGCGCCCGAGCTGGAGATTATAGGGGGGATCGGCGAAGATCAGATCGATCGATCCGGCGGGCAGCGCGGCCATGGCGGCGATACAATCGCCTTCGAGGACGGTGTCGAGCGGCAGGTCCACGCGCATGCTCCCCTGTGGATAACCCTGCCTGAATCCTCGGGAGTCCGGCGTCAAGCCTGTGGAGGCACGATTTCAGGCGGGTTGTTGCGCGCGCGACTCAGCTTCGGCCACCGCGCGGAAGGAGCGGCGGTGGTGCGGGGTGGGGCCATGGGCGCGGAGCGCGGCGTGGTGAGAGGGGCAACCATAGCCCTTGTTCGAGGCCCATCCATATTCGGGGTGCATCTCGGCGAGCACGATCATCAGCCGGTCGCGCGTCACCTTGGCGATGATGGAGGCGGCCGCGATCGACAGGCAGATGCCGTCTCCGCCGACGACGGTGCGCGTGGGATGGCCGCAGCGCGGGTCCGCATTGCCGTCCACGAGCACGAGTTCGGGCGTGCACGTCAGCGCGGCGACCGCGCGGCGCATTGCGAGCATGGTGGCCCAATAGATGTTGATCGTGTCGATTTCCTCGACACTCGCCTGGCCGATGCCCCAGTGTGCGCACCCGATCAGCTCGGCGTGGAGCGCAGCGCGGCGTTCCGGCGAGAGCGCCTTGGAATCCGCGATGCCCGGCGGCCAGCGGCGCGGCAGGACGATCGCGGCCGCCACCACCGGCCCGGCGAGCGGTCCGCGCCCGGCCTCGTCCACCCCCGCCACCACGCCGCCCGCACGGCGTTCGAGCGTATAGGTGGCGCGCGGCATGGTGGCTTCTAGCGCGCTTCTCCGCTCCCGCGAAGCGGGGGAGGTGCCCGCAGGGCGGAGGGGGTGCCGCGCGGCAAAACCCCCTCCGTCGGCGGCACCGACTCCTCCCCCGCTTCGCGGGAGAGGAGGATGGCGCCGGCCAGATGGCCGAGCGGGCCGTGGCCGTGGCCAAGACCGGGCGCGGCGCGGATCGCAGCGGCGACGAAGGCGTGGGCGCGGGCAACGGCTTCCGGCAGCGCGAGGCCCTGCGCGAGGCCACAGGCGATGGCGGACGCGAGCGCGCAGCCGGTGCCATGCGTGTGGGGGGTGTGCTGGCGCGGCGACACGAAGGCGTGCTCTTGGCCGTCCGCACCGACCAACGTATCGGTCACGCTGTCGCCCGCGAGGTGCCCGCCCTTGACGAGGATGGCCGTGCCGAGCGCGGCGAGGGCGCGACCGGCGGTGAGGGCTTCCGCCTGCGTTCCGGCAGGCAGGCCGGTCAGCGCGGCGAGTTCGGGCGCATTGGGCGTAACGAGCGTCGCCATGGCGATCAGCCGCGCGAGCGCAGCTTCGCCCTCGCGCGCGAGCAGCCGCGCGCCGCCCTTGGCGATCATGACCGGATCGAGCACGATTGGGCAGGTCACCGATTCCAGCACATCGGCCACCGCGCAGATCGTGGCCGCATCGCCGAGCATCCCGAGCTTGACCGCATCCGCGCCGATATCGTCCAGCACGGCGCGCATCTGCGCGGCGACGATTTCGGGAGGGATGGAGTGGATCGCGGACACGCCGCGCGTGTTCTGGACGGTGATCGCGGTTATCGCAGTCGCGGCGTAACCACCGAGCACGGTAACGGTCTTGATATCGCCCTGGAGGCCCGCTCCGCCGCCCGAGTCCGATCCTGCGACGATGAGGACGCGGCCCCGGCTCACGGAGTCACGCCGCCTCGCGCACCGCGTCGCACACCCAATCGACCATTTCGTTGACGATTGCCGCGTCCTCGCCCTCGGCCATCACGCGGATCAGCGGCTCGGTTCCCGATTTGCGGATGAGGAGGCGGCCGTGGCCCTTCAACCGCGCCTCGGCTTCGGCAATGCGCGCGATCACCCGTGGCTGCTCCAGTGGCGCGCCGCCGTTGAAGTGGACGTTCTTGAGGATCTGCGGCAGCGGCACGAAAAGCTGCAGCGCCTCGCTCGCGGGGCGGCTGCTTCGAACCAGCAGCGCGAGCAC
>JBBQJX010000351.1:0-2418 GCA_038326295.1 Sphingomonadales bacterium | reverse complement strand
GACCGCTCGGCGAAGGCCTTCGATCAGTTCAAGGAATTGTTCAAAACGATCGTCGGCGCGCTTGCGATCGCGCTGGTGTTTCGCTCTTTCCTGCTCGAGCCATTCAACATCCCCTCGGGCTCGATGGTGCCGCAGCTTCTGGTCGGGGATTATCTGCTCGTGAGCAAATGGTCCTACGGCTACAGCCGCTACAGCTTCCCGCTCGGCCTGCCGCTCTTCGAGGGCCGCGTTTTCGATACCGCGCCCAAGCGCGGCGATGTGGTGGTGTTCAAGACCCCGCAGGACAATCGCACCGATTTCATCAAGCGTGTGATCGGCCTGCCGGGCGAGCAGATCCAGATGCGCGGCGGGGTGCTGTTCATCAACGGCATCGCGGTGCCCAAGCGCCGCGTGGAGGATTTCACGATCCCCTATCACGCGCGCCCATCCGGCTATGAGCCCAACGACTGGAGCGACGATTGCAGCCGCGATTTTGCAACCAACCAGCAGCCCACCCGGCTGCCGGGCGGCGAGATGGTCTGCGTATTCCCGCAATATGAGGAGACGCTTCCCGGCGGTCAGACCATTCGCGTGCTCGATCAGGCAGAAATGGCGCAGGACAACACGCCGACCTACATCGTGCCCGCCGGACAGTATTTCATGATGGGCGACAACCGCGACGATAGCGAGGACAGTCGCTTTGCACTGCCGGTGGGCATTGGCTTCGTGCCCAAGGAGAATCTTGTGGGCAAGGCGCAGGTGATGTTCTTCTCGATCGATTACACCGCGCATTGGTACGAGTTCTGGAAATGGCCGCTCTCGATCCGCCCGTCGCGTTTCGGCATCTTGCTCTGAGCGCGGCTGCGGCGCACGCGGGCTGGAACCCCGCCGATTACGCCGCCAATGCCGCGTTCGTGCCCGCGCTAGGTGCGGCGGTCCTGGAATTGCTCGATCCACAGCCGGGCGAGTCGATCCTCGATCTGGGCTGTGGCGACGGCGTGCTGACGCAGCGCATCGCCGAGGCGGGGGCGGACGTGCTCGGTGTTGACGCGGACGCGGCGATGCTCGCGGCGGCGGCGGCGCGGGGTTTGCTGGTGGAGCGCGCGGACGGGCAGGCGCTCGCCTACGAGGCGCGCTTCGACGCGGTGTTTTCCAACGCGGCGCTGCACTGGATGCTCGACGGCGACGCGGTGGCGCGCAGCGTGTGGCGCGCCCTCAGGCCCGGCGGGCGCTTCGTGGGCGAGTGCGGCGGGCACGGCAATGTCGCCGCGTTGCGTGCGGGCATTCGCGCGGTTCTGGAGCGCCATGGCCTGCCTTGGGCCGAGATGCAGCGCTACGCGAGCGCGGACTCGTGGGTGGCGACGCTCGCCGCCGCCGGGTTCACCGACATCGAGGCCCGGATCGTCCCGCGCCCGACGCCGCTCCCCACCGGCATCGTGGGCTGGCTGCGCACCTTTCGTGCAGGCTTTCTGGGCGATCTTGCGCCCGTGCGCGCGACTGCGATCATGGCCGAGATCGAACACTTCCTCGCCCCGATGCTTTGCGACGCAAAGGGCAACTGGACCGCCGACTATGTCCGCCTCCGCTTCACCGCCCGCCGCCCCCGCTGACGCGGCGCTGGCGGCGGCGTGGGCGCAGGAGACGCTCGGCCACCGCTTCGTCGATTTCGCATTGCTCGAGCAGGCGCTTACCCATTCGAGCGCGGGGCGGCCCGATTATCAGCGGCTGGAGTTCGTGGGGGACCGCGTTCTGGGCTGCGCGATCTCCGCGTGGCTGTTCGCGGCTACCGGCGAGGAGGAAGGCGCGCTCGCGCGGCGCCTCGCGGCGCTGGTCGATCGCGATACGTGTGCGGGGGTGGGCCGCGAACTCGGCGTCGCCGAGCAGATTCGCATGGACAAGGGCGCGATGAACGCGGGCGTCCACCGCAGCGACAATGCGCTCGCCGACGTGACCGAGGCGTTGATCGGCGCGATCTTCATCGATGCGGGCTGGAGCGCGGCCGAAGCCTTCGTGCGTCGCGCGTGGGGGCTGCGGCTGAGCGCGCGGACGGCGGCGTTCCACGACCCCAAATCGCGGCTGCAGGAGTGGGCGCAATCGCGCGGCAAGAAACTGCCCGCCTATGAGGTGGTGGCCCGCGAGGGGCCGGATCACGCGCCGCGCTTCCGCATCCGCGTGGTCGTCACGGGCGAGCCGCCGCTTGAAGCCATGGGCGCGTCCAAGCAGGAGGCGCAGATGAACGCGGCGCAGGCCTTGCTCGACAGGGTGGGCGCGTGACGCAGCGTTGTGGCGTGGTCGCGGTGGTGGGTGCGCCCAATGCGGGCAAGTCCACGCTGGTCAATGCGCTGGTGGGCCAGAAGGTCGCGATCGTCAGCCCCAAGGTGCAGACGACGCGCGCACGGCTGATGGGCATCGCGACCGAGGGCGAGACACAGCTGCTGC